>CAKUKJ010000145.1 GCA_934662525.1 uncultured Coriobacteriales bacterium
AGCTCGGGGTCGCCCGTCATCTGCTGGCAATCGAGCATGAACTCCACAATGTTGTCCACATCGTAGGGGTAGTTGGGATAGGCCCACTGGGCCTCCTCGGCCAGGCGATGGCCACCGAAGTTGGAGAACATGGAGGAGCACTGGGAGTTGCCGCCGGTGGAGATGTTGCGCTCCACCATAAGGACGTCATAGCCGGCCTGCGCCAGGCGGATGGAGGCGTTCACGCCTGCGGCGCCCGAGCCCACCACGACGATCTCGCGCTCCTCGTCCCAGCTGGCAGGCACCTCGGCGGGAGCGATGGGCGCAGCCTCGGCCTCGAACGCGGCCTGGGCGTCGCCGTCGGTAGCGGAGGCCTCCTCTGCGTGCGCGGCAGCGGCGCCGCAGACGCCGGCAGCGGCCGCAGCCACGGCGGTACCCGCCAAAAACGCCCTGCGGTCGACGTTTGCGATGCGGTTGAATTCCATAGCACAATCCCCTTTCTGAGCAAAAACCCTGGTAGAAAACCTTATCGGCTGATTGCGCTTCAGGCCCCAAGCGCCATGCGAAGAACACCGCGCACTCGGGAAGCGCAGGTGGTTGGTCACGTCGGCAACGGGCCCCTTGGAGACGCGCCCCGCCTCTCAGCTCACTGGAAATGATAAGAGCGCCCGTTCGACCCACGACGTAGGGCTTTGCCTGATAAGCGCATCGATTTGCGGCATGCCGTCGGCCAGCCCACTCTTGCTGTAAAGAAATCTTTACAGCAAATCTCAACGGGAGCATACTTAGCGGCTTAAGGGAGCCTCACAGCCAAAAGCCCACGCGCAAGCCGGGAGGATCGCCCATATCGCATCTGTCTGGGGGTCGGGAAATGAACACGCGTTTTCTTGAAGAGTACCTGGTATTTTCCGAGCTACTTAACTGGACGGCCGCAGCGGAACGGCTGTTCACCACGCGCCCCACACTCGCAGACCATATCCACAGCCTTGAGACCGAGCTCGAGTGCCAGTTGGTCGCAAACGCTCAGGGAAGGCCCGTGCTCACCCCCGCAGGCAGACGCTTCGCGCGCACCGCAAAGGAAGTCCTTGAGCACTGGCAGTCCGCATGCGAGGAATACCGGGGCATGGCAAACAACCTGCTCACCGTGCGTGTCGCGTCGTCGAACCTCCCTTGGCTCGAGACCATCCTCTATAAGGCGCGCCGTTCCGTTCAGGAAAGCCATCCCTACAAGCGCATCGAGATAGTGCCCGTGCAGGGCGCCATGGCAAGCATCGACGCGCTCAGGTCCGGAACGTGCGACATCTCGGTGGCAGGCTGCAAGTCGTACCTCACCCCGGAACAGAGGCCCCTGCCCAGCGGGGTAAGCGGCTTCATGCTCGACTGTGAGCGCATCCGCTTGCTGATGACCCAGGAAAATCCCCTGTTCGGCCAAGAAGAGATTCGCGTGGCAGACCTCGACGGGGCGACGTTCGTGCTGCCGCCCGACATCTACCGCTCCTGGGCGCGCGACGGCGTGGTGGACAAGTTCGCGCAGCACGGGGCGCACGTCACCTTGCGCACACTCGACTTCTCGGGCCACACCGAATACTTCACCTACGAGTTTGGGCAGATGCTCGGCATCGTGCCCACCACGCTCGTGCCCCGCTACGGCATCGACGCCCGCGAGGAATATCGCACCTTCGACTGCTGCGACCTGCCGCTTGAGACGCGCTTTTACGCCGTATGCCTCAAGGAGTTCGCCGAATCAGAAAACGGTGGATTGCTCTTCTCCGAGATGCGCAAGATAGCAGCCGAGCGAAGAGGGGCTGCCGCGTAGGGGGAATGGACATCTGTCGCCGCCTACCTGCGCATAATTGACGTTGCGCGCAAAAAGGCTCTCCGGCAGGTATAGTTTCCCACAACGGTTGCAGGCAAAAGAGCGGTGGCCTCGCTATAGCCGAGGATGCCAGCTTTGACGAGCATCGCAACCGGTTCGACGTCGTCAAGATCAGCATGCAGGAGCTCCTCAGCGCAACGCAGACTGTTGAGGAGCTGATTGCCCGGCTGGAGTCGTTCGTCTGCCGCGAGCTTGGCATGGCCTATCCCGAGGTCGTGCTGTTCGACCCGCAGAGCCTGCCCCAAACCATGTCCGACATCTTCTCGCAAACGGAAAACCAGTTCGTCATCGTCATCGACGAGTGGGACTGCGTGATGCGCGAGACCATGGCGTACCACGACGGACAACGCCGCTACCTCGACTTTCTGTGCGCTTGGCTCAAGGACCCTATGCCGCGCTGGCGTATATGACAGGCATCCTGCCCGTGAAAAAATACGGCACGCACTCTGCCCTCAACATGTTCGACGAGTTCAGCATGCTTGAGCCCAACTGGATGGCTCCTTACATGGGTTGCACGGCAAGATTGTGGAACTCGTGGCCGGGAGGCGTGTGGAAATCGACGCGCGCACCTACGTCAACGACATGACGACGCTCGAGCGCGCCAACGACGTGCTCACGCTGCTCGTACATCTCGGCTATCTTGCCTACGACGAGCCCACGCGCAAGGTGTCCGTGCCAAACCGCGAGGTGGCGGGCGAGTATGCCAGCGCCATCTCTAGCGGCAACTGGGGCGAAGTTGCGCGCAGCATAGCGGCCTCGGAGGCCCTTCTCGACGCCCTCCTCGCAGGCGACGCCGCCGCGGTGGCGCAGGGGGTGGAAAAGACGCACGACGATGTGGCAAGCGTCATCGCCTACAACCATGAGGAAGACCTCGCGTGCACGCTGCGACTGGCATTCTACTCCGCGATGCGGCGCTGGCGCATGGTGCGCGAGGCCCCGGCCGGTAAAGGCTACACCGACCTGCTCATGGTGCCGCTGGCCAGCTCCGGCAACATCCCCGGCATCGTGGTGGAGCTCAAGTGGGACTCCTCCCCCGCCCAGGCAATCGCCCAAATCCGCGAACGCGATTACGCCGAGGCCTTCCGCGGGACATCCGCAGAGACCAACGTCATACTCTGTGGCATCGCCTACGACAGGGGGACAAAGAGGCACTCGTGCACGATAGAGCGGGGGTAGGCAACTTCCTATTGCCCGTCATCCGGACGGTTCTTCAGCCTAGACGACAAGGCGGCTTGCTTCTTTGCCTGTATCATCGCAGATACAGCCGCTCTGTCGGCATCGGACAGCTTGCCTATGCGTCCCGCAGTGCCGATGTAGCCCCTAGGAATCACAGCAACGCGGTCAACCCTGGCTAGGGAGGGATTCTTGAGCCCGGCAGCTTCCCAGTCGAGCAATTGGCAGTCATGTGGCAGGCTCAGCTTGTTCGTCGAGCTCGTGACCATCATCACTAGCGAGCCATCTTCGCATTTTCCGACGATGATGACAGACCTGTACTTGTAGCCCTTTTTGCCGTCATAGTCGAACCTGGCGTGCCAGACCTCCCATTTCTGGGGCTCGGTATCACTCGTCATAGTCATCCCAATCGGCAGGCAACACAGCTATACCATCAGGGTTGATTGGGGCCTTGTAAGCGAACGCCACGACGTCCTCGTAGGTGGGCTCCTCTGGGCGCATGTCAAACGGGAGCCCTCCGACCTGCACCGACTTCACGAGGAACGCGTTGATGGCATCCGACAGGCTCAACCCCCACTGCGAGTAGATTTCCGTCGCTCGGTCTTTGATGGCCGCGGTGGTGCGGAACTTTCCTTCTGCGTTTCTAACCATTGTTGCTGGCACGATAGTCCCCTTTCAGTACCCTAACTGTATCCATAATATACCCTAAGTGAGACCATTGGTAAAGGTCGCAACCTACCGCCGAGAACAACGTCATCCTCTGTGGCATCGCCTATAGCAGGGAGACGAAGAGGCACGCATGTGTAATTGAGCGGGGGTAGGCGGCGAGGGCTACAGTGTCTCGCTCACCCAGCACCCACGTTGTGCGTAAGACAGTCGAAGGTAGTACCAAGAAGGAGCACCTCATCGCCCGAGACCCAGTAGGGATCGGCGTAGCCATGATCACGAATCTGAGCGAGTGCCGCCCGGGCGGCGGACTCGCCGGCTGCGTCGCCCGAGTCAAGCGCATCGAGACACGCGGCTGCCCATCCGCTGGTTTTGGACACGTCTGTGCCCGGCTTGACGTACGTATTGGCCAACCAACAGTTGAAGCCGTCTGCGACCTCTCTGTTGAAAAAGTCGAGCCTATACAGCGCGCCCAAACCCTGGCCTCGCACCTCTCTAACAGTGAGTAGCCGGTCTGTAGCAGCACGGCGGGCATCGAAGGGTCGGCCGGCTCGAAGGTGCCTAGATCAACAACGCCCACTTGGAGGTCGTCGACGTCCATGGGATGCCTTTTCGCATAAGACATCAGCCAACCCGGAGTCCCGGTCTCAAACCAGTATGCATCAAGCTGTAGGTCTCTCAGAGCGTTTCCCAATGACACGGGATTGAACACGCGGACCATGCGGCCGTCGAAGCAGTAGCCGTCGTACATCTCGACGAGCTGGGCGAACGCGCCCTCGACATCGGTGCCCAGCACCTGCGCGAGCGCGGCGAGGCGGCCCGGGAAGTTCGCCCTCACCTCCTCGTGCGTGTAGCCAAGGAGCGTCGTGGCGAAGGGGCTCATCGTGAGGTCGGTGAGGTTGTTGAGGTCGGAGAATATCGAGACCTTCGAGAACTCGCAGGGCCGCACCGCCGTCGAGTCGGCCACCAGTTCATCGGAGTTGTTCCTGCTCCTGACAGCGTTCGCAAACGCCCCTATGGTGCCTGGCAAGACGGTGCTGTTCCTTGACGAGATACAGGGGTGCGAGGAGGCTGTCACGGCTATAAAGTTCCTCATGGAGCGCGCCGACAACGACTACATCCTGTCTGGCTCTCTGCCGGGCGTCGAGCTCAAGGGCATAGCCTCAGCGCCCGTCAGCTACCTGAGCACCGTGAAGATGTACTCTCTCGACTTCGAAGAGTACTGTTGGGCCAATGGCGTGGCGTCCGAGGTGCTCGACGAGACGCGGGCCACTCTGCGCGAACGCCGCCCGGTGGACGAGTTCGTGCATGGCAGGCTGCTCGGGCTGTTCCACCGCCACCTCATAAACGGCGGCATGCCCGACGCCGTGGCATCGTTCGCGGAATCAAACGACGTGACGCGCGAGGACCGCGCAGGAGGTTATCGTCACGCAGTACCGCCGGGGCATCAGCAAGTATTCAGGAGACAGGGTTCGCGTCGTGCGCCGCATCTTCGACCTCATGCCCTCCGAGATCAGCCGGCAGGACAAGCGCTTCGTCGTGCGCGACGTCGAGGTCGACTCGCATTTCAACCGCTATGACAACGACTTCATGTGGCTTGCCGACGCGAGCGTGGCACTGCCCACTTACAACGTGCAAGAGCCGCGCTACCCGCTCGCAGCGAGCATGGAGGCACCGAAGTTCAAACTGTTCAGCTCCGACGTGGGGCTGCTCACCTACCAGTGCGGCATGGACGTAGTCAGGGACATGCTCGGCGGCCGGCCCGACATTAACTTCGGTGCCATTTACGAGAACGCCGTGGCTCAGGAGCTGGCGGCCCACGGTCACAGGCTGTACTACTTTAAGTCCCGCAGCGTCGGCGAACTCGACTTCGTCATCCAGAGCGACGGCCACGCCGTGCCCGTCGAGGTGAAGTCCGGCAAAGGCTACAGGCGCCATAACGCTCTGGACAACGCCCTTTCCACCGAGAACTGGGGCATAGAGCAGGCCTATGTCCTGTGCGAGGGCAACGTGGAGGTCGACGGGGCCGTGACGTACCTGCCAGTGTACGTGGCGATGTTTCTGTAAGGCAATGAGGGGACGCCGCCCCGTCCCCTCTCCTCATAGCTCTTCGTGATGCGAAGCTCAATCTTCGCCATGCACGTCGCCCTGGAACCTCTACCTGAACAGCTCGTCATGGCTGCCCGTGCGCTCGAAGAACGCCACCTTGTCGTCGGACGACCAAATCACCAGCCAATCACCCGAGTTCGCCACATGGCACTCGCTGTGCCCGGCCCAATTGCCTGCCAATTTGTGCATGTTGTGGCGACGTTTGAGAATCTCCATCGACTCGGGGGTGTTCTCGATTACCAAGTCGATGAGCCTTTGCAACTCCCCCAAGTCCCACTTGCGACGGTTGGCCTTCTTCTTGAGGTCGCGCGAGAACGCAGCCGAGAACTCGGCGGTGAGCCTACCCATCAGGCCATCGCCGCGGCAATGAGGTCAGCGCCGCTCGTGAAGCGGCCCTTCTTTCCCGACGCCAAGAAGGCGTCGCCTTCGCGGATGGCTTCCAGACTCTCGACATTGGGCTCCTCAGGCACAAAAGTAAGCGGGATGCGATGCGTGTTCACCATCTGTTTGTAAAAAGCCCGCGTCACAGAGGAGAGGTCGAGCCCGTAGTAGTCGGCCACCTCGGACGCCTCGCGCTTGAGGTCATCATCGATACGAATCGTTAAAGTAGCGCTGGCCATGTTCGACTCCCTCAAAATGTTGTATGTGCAAATAGATTGTACCGCACTCACAAGCTCTGAAACAAGGAGGTGGCAACTATCGACGGCGTAAAGTTGATGGGGAGTTAGCC
>CAKUKJ010000146.1 GCA_934662525.1 uncultured Coriobacteriales bacterium
GCCCACGTTCCGCGAGGCGCCGCACGGCCCCGTCGCCGACCCGGACCGCTTCACCGAGGACAACGACTTCCTGGCCACGACCGGACGCCGCCAACCCACGTACTTCCACTCCGAGCACCGTCAGCTCCCCTGGTGCCGCGAGCTATGGCCCGTGCCCCGCATGGAGATCAACCCTGCGGACGCCGAGCGCCTGGGCATCGAAGACGGCGACTGGTGCTGGATCGAGACCGAGTGGGGCAAGATCCGCGAGGTCGCAGACCTGTACTACGGCATCGCGCCCGGCACGGTGAACCTGGAGCACCAGTGGTGGTACCCCGAGCTCAAGCAGGCCGACAAGGGCTTCGAGCTCTCTGGCTGCAACTGCCTCATTGACAAGGACGCCCAGGACCCGTTCATCGGTTCGTCCAACCTGCGCGCCTACGCGGTGAAGGTCTACAAGGCAACGGCAGACAACTCGCCGTTCGGCAATCCCGTCCCGTGCGGCATCGACGGCACCGAGATCATCCACAGCGCCGACGACCCGCGCCTGCAGGAGTGGCTGCCCGACTACGAGGGGAGAGCATAGAGTATGCATAAGGCGATTATCACCGACCTCAACAAGTGCGTTGGCTGCATGGCCTGCAGCGTCGGATGCAAGGCAGTCAACGGGGTTGACATCGGCCAACAGTGGATCCGCATCAAGCGCGTGGGACCCTACCCCATCGAGGGCGGATCTGGGCAGTTCCCCGATGTGGAGATGTACTTCCTCCCCATGCAGTGCCAGCACTGCTCGAATCCCGAGTGCGTGACGGTGTGCCCGACGGGCGCCTCCGCCATCGCCGAGGACGGCACCGTTCAAATCGACGGAGAGCAGTGCATCGGCTGTGGCATGTGCCTGGACGCCTGCCCCTACGGCGTGCGCTATCTCGATGCCAACAGCATCGCACAGAAGTGCAACCTGTGCGCCGACCAGGTTGCCGACGGCGGCTTGCCCCAGTGCGTCACGCAGTGCGGCGGCTTGGCCCGCTTCTACGGCGACGCCGACGGAGACGTGCGCGACTTCATGGGCGCCTATGACCGCACCCTCGGCGAGTTCCTCGACGACGGCGCCTGCGAGGAGTTCACGGACGACCAGGTGTATCGCCTGCCCGATTCCGGAAACGGCCCCGCACACATGTACATCCTGCGCAACCGCACCTGGAGGGGCGAGTACTAAACGCGGGACACGGCCGCCAAGAGGCGGGCCGCCTTGAACCCCCTGTCACACGGGGCTTATAAGCGATTGACAGCGCCGGCATCTGGAGAGACTTCCAGGTGCCGGCGCTTTGGCTCACGGACAGATGAAAGCGCGATATGGCAGCCATGTGATGCCATGCCGTGGCCTTGACCTCAACCTCACTTTAACTGCAATAATCGCGCGCGCTTTGCCCGCTTGCGCCACCGTCCTGCTCGGCGACGCCGATTGTAAGGACATGCGCATGGCTATGGTTCGCGCAGATTCAAACATACTCACAGGCTCCCTCTGGAAAGCCATCCCCCTGTTCGCCTTGCCCGTGGCCGCCGTGTGCGAGCTGCTGGCGGAACCCGTCCTCGACATGCTCTCCGTACCGCCGGAGACGATGCCCGGGGCCCTTCTCTACCTGCGCATCTATCTTGTTGCCATCCCCGCTGTGCTTCTCTACAACCTCGAGGCGGCAGTGTTCCGCGGGGTCGGTATCACAAAGATGCCTCTGCAGGCCCTCGCGCTTTCCTGTGCGCTGTGCGTCGTGCTCGACCTCGTGTTCATCCCCGTGCTCGGATGGGACGTGGCAGGCGCGGCCACGGCGACGGCCATAAGCTACTACGCCAGCGCCGCCATGCTCTTCGTCCGTCTGCTCACCACGAGCACAGCCGTGCGCATCGACCCCCACAAGCTGCGCGTCGACGCCCAGACCCTGGCACGCATCGTCAAAGTCGGCCTGCCCGCAGGCGTTCAGGGGGCTGTATTCGCCATAGCGAACATCATCATCCAGGGGGCGGTGAACAGCCTCGGCAACGAGGTCCTCGCCGCGTCGAGCGCAGCCATGGCCCTCGAGTTCGTGCTCTACAACCTCGTGAACTCCTTCGGCCAGGCGTGCACGACGTTTGTGGGGCAGAACTTCGGCGCAAGGAACATCGACCGCTGCAAGCGCGTCCTCAAGGTCTGCCTCGTAGAGGACGCGGCGGTGACGGCCGCCCTGGCCCTCTGCATGGTGCTGTTCGGCAGGCAAATTGTAGGGCTCTTCAACAGCGACCCCGAGGTCATCGAGCTGGGATACGTGCGAGTCTGCTGCATATTCCCGGCATACCTGGCAAGCATGACCTATGAGACGCTCTCCGGCTACCTGCGCGGATTCGGCATCTCCCTTTTGCCCGCCGTCCTCACGACGCTCGGCGTTTGCGGCACCCGCATCTTCTGGGTCGCATGCGTCTTTTCCGCCAACCCCACCTTCCTCACGCTCATGCTCATCTACCCCGTCAGCCTCACGGTCACGGCCCTGCTCATCCTCGGCGCCGTCCTGTTTTGCCAGCCGGCGAAAGTGTATGGGAAGAAGAAGCAGGCTGCGGCATAGGAAAGCAGGAGGTGCACCTTGCGCCGGCCGCCTTGTCGCCCCATCGCCGGATTCTCCGTGGGCGGTGCGCCCGTTCCTCGTCGCAATGTACAATTGCTCGCGTTTGGCATTTCCCGACAAGAGGACCCATGAGCGAGAGCAGTCCCGATAGACCCGACCGCGTCGGCACCTATTTCAGGCAGGGTTCACGCACGCTCGTCATCGTCACGGTGAGCGGCATCATATCCCTGCCCCAAGGCTACGGCACGCCCTTCTCGGAGGGGCTCTTCTCCCAAGGGCAGGTGCAGCTGCTCTCCATCGCCCGCGCCGTGGCGGCCAACCCCAAGCTGCTGTTGCTCGACGAGATCACGGCCAACCTCGACTCAGGCACCGAGACCCAGGTCATGCAGGCCCTGGAGCGCGCCGGCCGCAACCGCGCGGTCCTGTCCATCTCGCATCGCCTTTACACCCAGTCCCACCAGGGCAGGCTCGTGCAGCCGTAGGCGTGCTGCGCGGCGCACGCCCCTACAGCTGGTAGAGGAACACCATGATCGGCATCGTGACGATGCAGCACAGGATGGTGACCACGTTGACGGCGCTGGCATAGCCGGAGTTGCGGTTGTAAATCTGCGCCATCTGGTTGATGGTGGAGGCGGAAGGGGCGCTCGCCGCCAGCAGCGTGATGAGCAGCACGCTCGTGCCGTTGCCGGGAGCAAGGCTCGCCAATGGGGTGAACTTGAGGATGGCCAACGCGATGAGCGGGAACACCACCAGGCGCATGATGACGGTAAACGGCAGGCGGCGGAACGTGAGCAGCTCGCGGAAGTTGACGCCGGCCATAATCATGCCGGTCACAATTATGGCGGAGGGGCCGATCATCGAGCCCACCGAGCTCATCGCCTGCTGCACCGGGTCGGGCAGGCGCAGCCCCGTGAAAAACAGGAACAGGCCGATGTAGACCGAGATCATATTGACGCCCAGCAGCATCTGCCGCCAGTCGATGCCGTGCTGGCCGCGCATGAGCGCCTTGCCGTGCGACCACAGCAGGATGGTCTGAACCACCAGGTAGGCGGTGCAGTAGATAACCATGCTCTGCCCCATGATCATCACGACGAGGGGGATGATGAGGTTGCCGCAGTTGGAATAGGCAAGCGAGCACTGCTCCACCTGGTCGAGCTTGAGCGGCTTTTTGAGCACCGTGGCCAGCACGAGGAAAAGGCCCTGCGTGGCAATGGCCCCCAGGATGGCGACGACGAAGCCCTGCTGCACCTCGCTCGTCATGTCCACCTGGAACGACGAGATGATCATGCAGGGGTTGATGACATAGAGGTTGAGCATGGCTATGGGCCGGCTGTCCTGCGACTTCACAAAGCCGGCTTTGACCAGCGCGAACCCCATCGCCATCATCACAAACAGGGACAGTATCTTCTCGGCAAGAGTGAGGCTCAACATGACGAAGTGCACCCGTCCCTTTTTCTCATCTCGGCAAAGGTCGGCGGCCATGGTAGCGCTTTGCCGAGAGGCCGCGCGAACGGCGCATACACACCACAAGACCTAAGCGCGTTATTGTGAGATTTTCTCAAATCGTGTGTACAGAGAATCTGATTGGGGGTACAACACGGTGCATGCAAAACCGCCGGCGCACCGTCAGGTACGCCGCACGAACCGGCACGGCTGAGCTCGAGAGAAAGGAAGCTGCCATATGAAGGAATTCAAGACTGAGAGCAAGAAGCTGCTCGACCTCATGATCAACTCGATCTACACCAACCGCGAGATTTTCCTGCGCGAGCTCATCTCCAACGCCTCCGACGCCGTGGACAAGCTCGTCTTCAAGAGCCTGACCGACTCGTCCGTGCAGGTAGACCGCACGCAGCTCGGCGTGCAGGTCGCCTTCGACAAGGACGCCCGCACCATCACGGTCACCGACAACGGCATCGGCATGACGGCCGAGGAGCTCGACCAGAACCTCGGCACCATCGCGCACTCCGGCTCGGAGGCCTTCAAGACCGACAACGCCGAGGCCCAGGGCAACGACGTCGACATCATCGGCCAGTTCGGCGTGGGCTTCTACTCCTCGTTCATGGTCGCCTCCAAGGTGCGCGTGGTAAGCCGCGCCTTCGGCTCCGACGCGGCCAACGTATGGGAGTGCGACGGCCTGGACGGCTACACCATCGAGCCCGCCACGCCCGAGGAGACCGCCCTTGTAGGCGAGCACGGCACATGCATCACGCTCTATCTGCGCGAGAACACCGACGACGAGAAATTCGACGACCTGCTCTCCGAGTGGCGCCTGAAGGAACTCATCCGCAAGTACTCCAACTACGTGCGCTACCCCGTGCGCATGGAGGTCACGAAGCGCCGCCAGCTGCCCAAGCCCGACGACGCGCCCGAGGACTACAAGCCCGAGTGGGAGACCTACACCGAGCTGGAGACCATCAACTCCATCAAGCCCATCTGGAAGAAGGCAAAGGGCGAGGTCACGCAGGAGGAGTACGACGAGTTCTACAAGTCGACCTTCCATGACTACGCGGCGCCCCTGCGCACCATCAGCTTCCACGCCGAGGGCCGCATCAGCTACGACGGCCTGCTCTTCATCCCCTCGAAGGCCCCGTTCGACCTGTACAGCGCCGACTACGAGAAGGGCCTGGCGCTCTACTCGTCCAACGTGCTCATCCAGGAGAAGTGCGCCGACCTCGTGCCTGACTACTTCAACTTCGTGCGCGGCGTCGTGGACTCCCCCGACATCTCGCTCAACATCTCCCGTGAGACATTGCAGCAGAACTCCCAGCTCAAGGCCATCGCCAAGCACGTCGAGCGCCAGGTGAAGACCGAGCTTGCCAAGATGCTCGCCGACGACCGCGAGGCCTACGAGAAGTTCTTCGAGAACTTCGGCCGCGGGCTCAAGTTCGGCATCTATGCGAGCTACGGCATGAAGGCTGGCGAGCTGGCCGACCTCATGCTGTTCTGGAGCGCGCGCGAGGGCAAGATGGTGACGTTCCGCGAGTACGTGGACGCCATGGCCGAGGGCCAGGACAAGATCTACTACGCGGCCGGCGACTCGCGCGAGCGTCTCGAGAAGATGCCCATGGTGAAGGCGGCCCTGGCGCGTGGTTACGACGTGCTTCTGTGCACGCAGGACGTCGACGAGTTCATGCTGCAGGCCATGCGCACCTACCATGTGCCCGAGGTGCTTGCCACCGACGACACACAGGCCAAGGAGGCCCGCGACATCGAGCTTGCCAACGTCGCCAGCGCCGACCTCAACCTTGCGACCGACGAGGAGAAGGAGGCCGCCGAGAAGGCCACGGGCGAGAACGAGGCCCTGCTCACCGCCATGAAGGAGGCCCTGGGCGACAAGGTGAGCGCCGTGAAGGTGAGCGCCGGCCTGGGCGACTCCCCCGCAGCGCTGACCACCGAGGGCCAGGTGTCGCTCGAGATGGAGCGCATCATGCAGATGTCGCCCGACGCGGCGATGGCGCCCAAGGCCCAGCGCGTGCTGGAGCTCAACGCCCAGCATCCCGTGTTTGCCAAGCTCGCGGCCGCACAGGAGGCCGGCGACGCCGACAAGGTCGCGCTGTACGCAAAGCTGTTGCTCGACCAGGCGCTGCTCGTGAACGGCATGCCGGTGGACGACCCCGTGGCGTTTGCCGAGAACGTCTGCAAGCTGATGTAAGGCGCTGCGTGAGGCATCGCTAACCGATAGGCTCCCCGAGGCCTCCGGGCTTTCCCGCGACACTGGATTCTCGAAAGTGTCTGCGGGAGAGCCCGGGGCCTACGCATGTCTACGAGGTGCGCAAAGTGGGCGCACAGAGCCGAAAGTCAAAGATATGGGGCGCATACGAAGAGAGCGCTGCGGGCTCAAAAGACATGACATAGCTTTTTGAGGATCAAAGGCAGATACCGCCGCGAAAACAGGGTTCG
>CAKUKJ010000147.1 GCA_934662525.1 uncultured Coriobacteriales bacterium
TCCGGGTGGGGCATCATCCTCGTGTATGCGTGGAAGGAGATTCCCTACCTGGCCTTTTGCACGGTGACTCTCATGCGGCACATCTCGGGTTCTCTGGGCGAGGCTGCGCTGATGTGCGGGGCGAACGGCTGGCAGACGTTCTTGCAGGTCACGCTGCCTCTATGCGCAGGAGCCATCCTCCGGGCCTTCCTGGTGGTGTTCGTCTTCGCGCTCGGGTCCTACGAGGTGCCGTTCCTGCTGGGCCCCACCGCGCCCAAGACCCTGCCGGTGCTCGCCTACATAGAGTTCCAAGACCCCGACATCCTCAACCGCTGCTACGCCATGGCGCTCAACGGGGCCACGACGCTGCTGTGCTCGCTGGCGGCCGCCGTGTACTTCGCGAGCATCGCGCTGAGAGACCGCAGGCGCAACGGGCGTACAGGCGAAAGAAGGGGCGGGCGAGATGCGTAGGCGACGGAGCGGCACGCTTTGGGCCCGCATCTACCTGGCCGTCCATCTCATCTTGGTGCTCGTCCCCATCGCGATTGTGGCGACCTGGTCCATCTCGGCCGCCTGGCCCTGGCCGGCCCTCGTGCCCAGCAGCCCCACCGCGCGCGGCCTCGATACCGTCCTGGCAGACTCCTCCGCGGGTCTGGGGAGCCTATGGCTTTCCATCGGCATCGCATGCGCCGTCGCCGCGCTCACCACAGGCGTGGCGGCACTGGCCGCGCGCGCCATCTGCCTGCACGAGTGGCGTGGCCGGCGACTCTTCGAGTTTGCCTGCATGCTGCCCTTCCTCATCCCGAGCACGGTCTTCGCCATGGGCGTGCAGGTGGCCTTCATCAGGTTGGGCCTGGCACGCAGCGTGGGCGGCGTCATCCTGGCCCACTGCATCGTGGCACTGCCTTACGCAATAGGCATCATGTGCGACGTCACTCGCGCCGCAGGCAGGCGGATGGAGGAGGCAGCCCAGCTGTGCGGAGCCGGGCGGCTCTCCACCCTTGTGCACGCCACGCTTCCGGGGCTTGCCCCCGGCATCGCGTCGTCGCTGCTCATGTGCTATATCATGTCGTTCTCGCAGTATTTTTTGACCCTGCTCATCGGAGGCGGGGCCGTGCGGACGTTTGCGCTCGTGCTCTTCCCATACCTGGGCGGAGGCGACCGCACGGTGGCGGGAGCTTACGGCATCGTCTTCATCGCCGTGACCCTGGCGGTCTTCCTCGTCTTCGAGCTGCTGCCGCGCAAGCTGCGCTCGGTAGACGAGACCTCGTATTACGAAAGCTGAGAAGGAGCCCCCTCGCCATGCGCATCGACCTCGACCATATCGGCCTTGCCATGAAAGGCGCGACCCTCCTGCGCGACGTGTGCGTCAGCGTGCCCGACCGCGCGTTCGTCTCCATCCTGGGAGAGAGCGGCGCGGGCAAAACGACGCTGCTGCGCGTGGTGAGCGGCTTGGCGGCACAGGGCGCGGGGCGGGTTTTGTTCAACGGGCAGGCAGTGGACGACTTGCCCGCCAACCGGCGCGGCGTCTCGATGGTGTTTCAAGACGCACGGCTGTTCCCCAACATGAGCGTGCTCGACAACGTTGCCTTTCCCCTCAAGATGCGCGGAGTGAGCTCGGGCGAGCGGCGCAGGCAGGCTGCAACCATGCTCGAGAAAGTGCAGCTTGCAGGCCTGGGAGGCAGGCGCACGCATGAGCTGTCGGGAGGCCAGCGGCAACGCGTCGCCTTGGCACGGGCGTTGGTCGCAAGCCCGGGCGCCGTGCTCATGGACGAGCCGTTCAGCGCCCTCGACGAGTCGCTGCGCGACGATATGCGCGAGCTTGTGCTGGCCTTGCATGCCGAGCTCGGCCTCACCGTGCTCATGGTCACGCACGACCCCGTGGAGGCCGTGACGATGAGCGACCTGGTGGTATACATGGCCGGCGGGTCTATCGAGCAGGTCGGGGACGGGGCCGACATCCTTATGCGGCCGGCGACCGAGCACGTGCGCTCGTGCTTTCGGGACACGGTCGCCATCGAGGGGGTTGTTGAGAGCGGGGAGTTCTGCGCGCGCAGGCTGCGCGTGCCCGCCGGTGCCGCCGACGGGCCGGCCCTGCTGGTGCGAACGCGTGCGGGTGCCGTAAGCGTCAAGGAAATGAACGAGCCCACGCCGGCGCAGGCCGGCCCAGTCGCCGCAGCAGCAGAGGAGGGGCATCGTCGATGAACGAGCTCGATGCCTTGCAAACATACCTTGAGACCTGCACTGGGCTGCGCGCCGCGTTGGGCATTGAGGGGGACGCGCCTGAGCTGCACCCCCTTGCCCAGGGTGAGTGCAACGTCAATTACTGGTTTGACGCGCCCGGCCATGCCCTCAACCTGCTTGAGGCACGCGGCGGCGTGCGCAGCGGCCGACTCGTCATGCGCGTGAACCACGTGTCCCAAATGCATCTGAGCAACCAGATCGCCTACGAGTTCTCGGCGCTTGACCTGCTGGAATCCAGTGGCCGCACACCTCGCGCGCTGTGGTGCGACGCGTCGCGCAAGCTTGTTCCCTGGGGTGTGGGCGTCGAGGAGCTCCTGCCTGGGCGGCCTCTCGTGTATGAGACCGACATGGGGGCCGCGGCGCGCATCTTGGCAGACGTCCATGCCGTGGAGGTGCCCGAAGCGGCGTGCGCATCCCTCGTGCGCCCCAGCAACCCCCTGCTCGCCATAGCCCAGGAATGCCGGCAGATGTTTGAGACGTACCGCACGTGGGCAAAGGCCGATGGGGCGGTGGTGAGGGCCGTCGAGGCCATGATGCAGCGCGCGTTTCGCCTGGCGGAGAGCGCAGAAACCGGGTTGGGAGCAGGCCGGGGCACAGGCGGGGCGCCAAGGGCAGGCCGGCGGCTCTGCATCGCCAACACCGAGCTCAACTCGCGCAACTTCCTCATCGGCGAGGGCAACGCCCCCAGTTACCTCGTCGATTGGGAGAAACCCCTGCTCAGCGTGCCCGAGCAGGACCTTGCCCACTTCCTCGTGCCCACAACCACCAACTGGAAGACCGACACGGTCCTCACCCGCGCCGAGCGCGAGGCGTTCCTGGCCGAGTACGAGCACGCCGTCGCCGGGCGTTTTTCCCTAGCGGGCCTGCACGAGAACCTGGGCGGCTACCTCACCGTGACCTGTCTGCGCGGCATCACCTGGTGCGCCATGGCCTACGTGGGCTACACCGAGGGCGGCGCGGCGCTTCGCAACCCCGACACCTTCGCCAAGATCCACCGGTTCCTCTCCCCCGCCTTCCTCCAAACGATCTGGGACGATTTCTACGCCTAACCGACCGCAGCAGACTCCCGCTCACTTCGCAATCGGTGGGTCAAAAATCTCGCAATCGGTTGGTCAAAACTTCCGCAATCGGTGGGTCAGAAACTTCGCAATCGTACGGTTTGATGTATACTGCCTGTTCAGAGAATGCAAGAAAAACCACATCCCCGCCTGTTCAGGAAAGGCCACATATGAGGAAGCTCAGCCCCGAAAAGTACCTTCACCGTTTTGCAGGCAAGACCATCGGGCAAAAACTGAGCTACGCGGGGGCCGTTGAGATACGCGGACCGAAATGGTGCGGTAAAACGCAGACCGCGCTACAGTTCGCTCAAAGCTCGACCATGCTGCAAGACCCCGACAAACGGGCCGACTACATGCTGCTTGCGCAGACAAAGCCATCGGTCCTGCTCGAAGGCAAGTCCCCCCATCTGATCGATGAGTGGCAGGATGCGCCGCAGATTTGGGATGCCGTGAGGTTTGCCGTCGACCAAGATGACGAACCGGGCCGCTATCTGCTCACGGGCTCTGCCACACCCGGCATTAAACCTGCCCATTCTGGGACTGGACGCATCGCCACCGTCGAAATGCTCCCCATGAGCCTCGCGGAATCCGGAGATTCGACCAAAGAGGTCTCGCTTGGGGGCCTATTCGACGGGGACAAAAGCGTCCAGGGCTATTCCGATTGTGACATTGAGCAGATGGCGTTCCTTATCTGCCGAGGTGGATGGCCCCGCGCCGTGACTATCAGGAATCAGGAGGCCGCACTCGAGATGCCCTATGACTATCTCGCTGCGGTAGCGGAAGAAGACATCTCGAGGGCAGATGGGATTGCACGCAACCCGCAATACGCCAGGCTCATCATGCGCGAATATGCCCGCTGCACGTCAACCCAAGCAACTCAAACTTCTATCTTAAAAGACTTCAAGGCGCGCGACATCGACATCTCGAAGGACACCGTCAACAGCTACCTGGCCGCTCTGCGCCGCCTGTACGTCATCCAAGAACTGTCTGCATGGGCCCCATCGCTTCATGCAAAGTCACGCATCGCCAAAACACCGACCAGACATTACTGCTGCCCCTCCATCGCTGCGGCGGCCCTTGGCTCAAACCCTCGGTCGCTGCTTCTTGACACGTCTACGATGGGAATGCTCTTCGAATCCCTCTGTGTGCGCGACCTGCGCGTCTATGCCTCTGCCCTCAAGGGAGAGGTGACCCATTACCGCGACGAGGCCGGCCTTGAAGCTGACGCGGTCGTCACGCTGCGAGACGGCCGTTACGCCCTGTTTGAAATGAAGCTCGGAGCGGCGCTGGTGGACGAGGGGGCAAAGAGCCTGCTCCGCCTTGCCGATAAAATCGACAAGACAGTCATGGGAAACCCAACGTTCTGCGCCGTCGTAACACCCGGCGGCCATGCGCTGCGCCGCAGCGACGGCGTGCTCGTACTGCCGATAAGCTGTCTGACCACCTGAACCGCTCTCATCGGCGCCGCCGTCTCCATACTCAAGCCCTCGCGGCATCGAGGAGAGCGCGACCGGAGTCGTAGGACTTGCCCATCCGCCCAATCAGCGTGTCACAGGGCAGCCCGACGACGCCTCAAGCCAGGCGAGGTCTTCGGGGGTGTCGATGTCGCGGAGGCGGGGGCCGCAGGCGACGGAGCGGGAGTGGGCGCGACAGGCGGCGAGGGCATCGTCGAAGACGGTGGCGCCGCCGTAGGTCGTGCCCTCAAAGAGCTGGGGAAAAGGGCGCTTAAGCCCGACGAACCAGTAGCCGCCGTCTTCTGTGGGGCACAGGGAGACATCGGTCGCGGGGTCGGTGAGCGGGGCGAGCGCCTTGGCCACGACCTCGCATGTGGCGCCGGGGATGTCCGACCCCATGAGCCCCACGGTGGAAGCGCCGAGGCTGAGCTCGTGGTCGAGAGCCGCACGCATGCGCACGCCCAGGTCGGGGTCATCTGCCTGCTCTACCAGGCGCGTTTGTGGGGCGAGCATCGCTTGCAGCCTCGGCAGCCCCATGCGTCCGCAGTAATGAACACTCAGGTGCCAAAGACCCCGCGCCGCGCCCGCCTGGAGCTCGCGCAGCAGGCGCCCAAGCAGATGCCATTGAAACTCGGCCGCGCCCTCGGGGCCAAGCGCGGGGATGAGACGCGTCTTGGCATGCCCGGCTTGAGGCACGCGCGTAAAGAGGACGAGCGCGGGCATGCCGGGATCGATCGGGGCGCACGTCTGCCAAGACTCGCATTCGCGCGGCTTGGGCTTATGGGACGCGAAGGCATCGGGGCCGCCCATCATGCCTCCCCAAAGGGCCCGAGGTTGCGGTCGAACTTGCGGCGCGCGCGATTGATGACGGCATGGGCGCAATCGGGAGCCTCGTCCACGCCGAGGATCGCGCCCAGCACATGGCGCACGCCGCCCGCATATCCCATGCGCGCGAACTGGCCCGCGCATGAGGCGCATGTCGTGTGGATGGTTCTGCCCTCCGCCTTGGCAAAAATTGCCTCGTCAAGCGCCTGAGCAGCCGCCCTCCCTTTGGATGCCAGCTCCGGCTTGAGGCCGCAGCAGGGCACGCCGCGCAACGCCGGCGCCCCGCTCATATCGAGCAGCATGCGCGCTTGACACTCCCAGGCCCTCTTCGCGCGGTCGGGACAGGGCGTGAACAGGACTCCGCTCGGTTTTGCAAGCGCCGCCCCGCACCCCTGGCCCATCAGCCGTGCGAGACGCTCCGCCTGCAGCCCCTCGCGCCACTGCAACAGCTTCTCGTATATCGAGATGCAGCGAATGCCCAGCTTGTCGGCCATATAGGCATAGCAGTTGGGGCATGCCAGCACGACCTCCGTGCAGCCGAGGGCCTCGAGCCGGGCGCGGATGCGCCTCAGGGCACGGGCCGCAAGCTCGCCTTTCCCCTGCGTGGTAACCGCCGTCGCGCAGCAGTCATACGCCACGCCCATCCCCAAGCCCCGACACACGCGCGCAAGCTCATCGGTTGTGCGCGGAAACTGCGACGCCATGCTGCAGCCAGGAAACAGCACGCTTGCGCATGACGTGCGCGGGTAGGCGCTAAACGGGTAATGGCCTTTCTCAAACATGCCAATCGCGCTGAAAAGGCTCATGCGCGGCCGCCTGTTTCGCCCGCCCGCAAGCGGTCCTTCAATGCCCTGCCTACCGCGACCGTCGCCGCCAGCAGCACCGCCGCAATCGCA
>CAKUKJ010000148.1 GCA_934662525.1 uncultured Coriobacteriales bacterium
CTTCTTGCCCGTGAAGTCGAGGTGGCGCAGCGCCGCCACGCTCAAAAGGCCGGAGTTCTCCACGACCATCTTGTGGTTCTCCACCATGTCGAGGAACGCCACCACAAGCTCCTCGTCCTCCACGGTGATGATGCCGTCGAGGTTCTCCTGGATGTAGGGGAAGATGACGTCGCCGGGCTCGCACACCGCCGTGCCGTCGGCGATGGTGTTCACGCTCGGCAGTTTTACGACGTGTCCCGCCTCAAGGCTCGCCTTCATGCAGGCGGCGCCTGCGGGCTCCACGCCGATGACGCGGATCTTGGGGTTGAGCAGCTTGGCGAGGGTGGAGACGCCCGTGGCCAGCCCACCGCCGCCGATGGGCACGAGGATGCAGTCCACAAGCGGCAGCTCCTGGAAGATCTCCATGGCGATGGTGCCCTGCCCGCATGCCACGTCGAGGTCGTTGAACGGGTGCACGAGCGTGAGGCCCTGCTCCTGGGCCAGCTCGCAGGCCTTTGCATATGCCTCGTCATACACGTTGCCCGTGAGCACGACGTTCGCGCCGTAGGATTTCGTGCGCTCCACCTTGATGAGCGGGGTGGTGGTGGGCATCACGATGGTCGCGGGCACGCCGTACTTCTGCGCGGCGGCGGCCACGCCCTGGGCATGGTTGCCTGCCGAGGCCGTGATGAGGCCGCGCGAGCGCTCCTCGTCGCTCATGGTCGAGATCTTGTAGTAGGCGCCGCGCACCTTGTACGAGCCTGTGCGCTGCATGTTCTCGGGCTTGAAGAACACGCGGTTGCCGGCGATGCCGCTGAAGTAGGGGCTCTCGATGAGCTTCGTCTCCAGCGTCACCTCCTTGACCTTCGCCGCCGCCTGCTCAAACGCGTCCAATGTCAGCATCTGCACCGTCCTGTCTTGTCAAGGCCGCCCATCGAGACGGCCGCTTTCTTCTGAAGAGCCCGGCGGCGCCTCCCCGTGGGACGGGCCCGCCGGGCCGTCTTGCCGTTTTGCTTAGCGCGCCCTCACGGCGACGAACGCCGGCTCGATGAAGTCGCGTATCGCCTGCTCCTGGGCGTCGCTGTCGCGCAGCGAGGCGAGCAGCGCCTGATAGGCGCGAGGGTCTACCTTGCGCATGAACACGCCGAGAACAGCCTGCTCAGCCTCGGTGAAGGCATGCTCGAACACCATGTTGCGCAGCACTGCGTCGAACATACGCCCGTACACCTTTTCGGCAGGTTCCATGAAGAGCCCTTTGGCCATGCTCACGGCCTGAGGCGCTGCCTCGCCGCATATGTTGCCCAACGCAAACCCGGCGATGGCCCCCACGGGCCCGGCCGCCGCCCCCAGCGCGCTTGTGATGGCGCGGGCGCCCGCAAACCCCACCGAGCGTCCTGCGGAGGAGACGAGCGTATCGGCTGCAAAGTCGAGCATGTTGTCCTGCTGGGTCTTCGGCGTTGCGGCCGCGATGCCGCCCACGGCTTCGGCCCCGGCCTGCGCGACGCCCGTCAGGCTCACGTCCTGGCCGTCTTCGAGCCCGTGCACGGCCGAGCGGCCTGCAAGCCACTCGAGCGCCGCAGCCGCAAGGCCGTTTGCGCCCGCATAGCGCACCTCGCCTGCCGCTTCGTCGCACGAGAGGCCCCTGATGCGCCCCGCCTTCGCCATGTTCATGGCCTGCCGGTACGTGAAGGCGCCCTTGCGCACGAGCATCCCGGCGAGCCGGGCGTCGTCGCAGCCCGTGACCAGACCTTTCTCGATGGCCGTCTTCACGCGTCCCAGCACCGCGTCGTATTGGGTGAGCGGCACCTCCACCACGCGCAGCGTCCCGGCCCTGCCTGCGCGCTCAAATGCCGCCAGGCAGCCTTTATAGGTGAGCGCGGCCGACTTCCAGTAGACGCTTTCGATGCCCCGCGCCAGCCGGATGCCGCCCCCGCTCTCAGGCAGCGCCTCTTTGGCCTGCTCAAGCGCCTTGTCGCTTGCATGGGTCAAACGCACGCATTGCCGTGCGAGCTTCTCGAACTTCTCCGCGTCGCAGCAGGGCACGCCGGCGATGCGGGGGCCCTGCTTGCGCATGTCGATATACGAGGGGTCGAAGTTGCGCCAGCGCAGGTAGTGGTAGCCGGCACCTTCCTCCTGCGACCAGTCGGTGTCGTCGTCTTCCTCGCCGGAGGGCCCGTCTTTCAAGAAGAGCCCCTGCCCCGTTACGACGACGCCGTGGGTGCGCGTGCCAAACGTCACGTCGGCCCAGACGATCTCCTGCTCAACGGGTACGGGCAGCGTCTTCTTGATGCGCTTGACGGCTCGCTCGCTCAGTTTGGTCTGCGTGGGCCCGAGCGCCGCGAGCACCTGAGCCCCCAGGTAGGGGAGCTTCACGGCGCCCGCACCGCTTGGCAGGGCCTTGGCCTCAGTCGCCATCGGGCCTCGTTTCAGCCCCCGCGGTGCTCTTGGCGGTCTCTGCTGCCTTTCGCGCCTCGTCGAGCAGGGGAGTCATCGTGCCTTGCGACACGAGCGTGAGATGCTGCGTGGCACGCGAGATGGCCGTGTACAGACGGTGCCTCGAAAGCTCGGTCGCGGGGTACTCGTCTGCCTGCGCGTCGGCCACGATGACGCGGTCGAACTCCAGCCCCTTGGCAAGCTTGAGGTCGAGCAGCACGCATCCTGCCTCGGGGAGCCTCCCCTTGCCGTCCATGAGGCGCGGGGCCTCCTCGCCCATGCGGTCGCGCAGCTTGCGGTCGAGCCAGCGCGCACGCCTGCCTGTGCCCACGATGACGGCGCACAGGCCGCCTTCGGCGCGCCCCTTGCCCAGGGACTCCTCAAGCGCGGCGAAGTACGCCTCGTCGTCCAGGCATTCCCTGAACTTCACCGTATGCCCAGGCCGGCGCACCGAGGAGACCTGCATGCCCTCCTCGCGCGTCATGAGCGTCGTGAACACGGCGGTGATCTCGGGCGAGGAACGGTAGCTCGTCATGAGCTCGCAGGTCGCCACGCTTCCGCGCACCTCGCCGAACAGCCGTTCGATCTGCGCGAAGCTCGCCGTCCCCTCGGAAATCGCCTGGTTCTCGTCGCCCAGCATGAGGAAGCGCGCGTTGCAGAAGTAGCGTGCGAGCACCTTGAGCTGCGCGAGCGAGTAGTCCTGCACCTCGTCGATGACCACGAGCTTGGCGGCCTCGTCCACCTTGCCCGCCAGCTGCACCTTCAGGTACAGCCACTCGATGGCCGTGAGGCTTTCCTGGCCCAGCATCCGCATGCCGATGCGGTCCAGGCGCAGCCACCCGGCGTTCTCCACGAGCTCGACGTAGGGCGCGCACAGCTGCTCGACGTAGTCGCGCGTGCACTCGGCCACGTCCTCCTCGTCGTTGGGGTCCACGACGCGTCCGAAGACGCGCTCCTGCTCGTCGAGGTCCATGGTCGTGACCTCGTCCTTCATCGCGTTGCTGTTCGCCAGCTGGTTGATGCGGGCGTCGAGCTTGTCGAGCAGGTCCTCCTCTACCACGGCGGCAAGGCGGGGGCCCGGCCGCAGCCTGGCGCCGAAGCGCTCCACGGTCTTCCAAATCTGCTGGGCGCTCAGCAGCTGATGCTCGCCCACAGCCATGTCGCGCATGTCCTCGGGCTTGAGCACGAGCGTTTTGATGCCCTCGTCGATGCGCTCGAGCGACTGCGCCGCAGTGTCCGCCCCCAATGCGCGGTCGCCTGGGCCCACCTGTTCCATAAGCTCGGCCCACGTGAGGGCGTTGGGGTTCTTTTCGCCCAGCTCAGGAAGCACGTTTGCGATGTACTTCTTAAACACGGGGTTGGGCGTCACAAGGTACACCTGGTCGGCGCGCAGGCTCTCGCGGTCGCGGAACAGCAAAAACGCGATGCGCTGCAGCAGCACGGAGGTCTTGCCACTTCCCGCCACGCCGCGCACGAGCATCGCGGGCACGTTCTCGTGGCGGATGACGGCGTTCTGCTCCTTCTGGATGGTCGCTGTGATGGCCTGCAGCTGCGAGCCCCTCTGCGAGGTGAGCGAGGCGAGCAGCAGCGGGTCCTCGATGGCCACCGAGGTGTCGAAATAGCACTTGAGCACGTCGTGGTCGATGTCGAATTGGCGGCGCAGCTGCAGGTCGGCCTCAATCTTGCGGCCGTTTGCCCAGTACGACGTCTTGCCCATGTCCTGGTTGTAGTACGCCTCCGCCACAGGGGAGCGCCAGTCCACCACGATGCGGCGGTGCAGCTCGTCGGCCATGCCGGTGGAGCCCAGGTAGATGTCGCGTGCGACGCTCTTGCCTGCGATTTGCAGCTTGATGTGGGCGAAGTAGGGCTTCTTGAGCAGGAGGCGCAGCCGGTTGATGGTCTCCACGTCGGCGTCGTTGGCCAGGTTGAACGACTCGATCACGCTGTTGGCCGCCGCCACGTTGGCGTACGTCTCCATCGACAGGTCGTCGCCCTCGAAGTCGGGGGCAATCTCCTCGCGCATGTTCGACTTGTACTCGCGGATCTCGGCCAGGTTGGCCTCAAGCCGCTCGGATGCGGTATGTTCTAGGTCGGTGAGCTGGGCATACGTCTTGCTGAGATGTGCCTGCTCCTCGGCGAAAATCCTGTCTTCCACTTACTGCGACACTTTCTCGTCGATGAGGGTCTTCGAGGCGTCGAACACCCAATCTGCCAGTTTGTTGGTGGGACGCTCCTTTTCGTCGAGCATCTCCACCTCCTCGAGCCTGCAATAAAAGGGGCAGCCGTGCTCGGCCCCCATCTTGGCCAGCGGGCCCTTCACGGCGGTCGCGGGGTCGGTCAGGTCGTACTCCTCGCGCGCCTCCTCCAGGGTCCTGTGCACAATGGAGTCGACTTCCATGTCGCGCCCCTGGTTCACGATTCCCCAGCTCACAACATATACGCTCATCGTTGCGCATCCTTTCTTTTCCGGCTGTCGCAAGGCGGTCGGCTGTCTCTGCAAATCTTTTATTGTATGAGCCTTGGGCCCATGGTTCCCGCCTGTTACCCCTCGGCCAGCCAAAGCCCACGACTCACCCATACGGCGTTCGCTTTCGGGAACGCTCTGGGGTAGTTCTGGCGCGCTTGTGAAAGTCGAAACAACCATGTGCCGTTCGCCTTTGTGGTGGTTTTCGGGCCGCCTTGATGGGGCCTGGCTGGTCGGTTTGGCTACTCTGACATATGACATATATGGGGAGGAACCTGTTCGAGGCAATCGAATGGCGTGCGTCTTCTGCTCCCATGGTCATTGCAAGGGGTATCATGCATCAGACAATGCAGATATGCGCCTGCTATCAGGCATGTTTTTAGAACCAAGGAGAAATATATGGCAAGCAACAGCGCAGCACGTCCGGGCTCTGGCTCGTCGCAATCCTCAGGCCGCCCTCGGTCCTCCTCGCACGGTCCCTCCAAACAGGGCGCTGCCTCCAAGCGCTCGGGCCAGGGCAGCCGTCCCGGCCGACCCAAGCAGGATGAAAAGGCCAAGGCAGCGGCGCGCGCCCGCCGCAAGGCCAAGCAGGAGGCGCGCAAGACGGGTGTTCCGGGCGAGGAGGTCCAGCAGCCACACGACCCCATTCTCAACGTGCGCGAGTTCACGAGCGTCGATTTCAGCCAACTTTCCTATATCATGCCGCCCGAGTGGCTGTTCTCGGGCCTGACCGACGACCAAAAGACCGCCCAGGCAAACATGGACTTCGCCGGCGTGCTGGCCGCGAGCAACATACGCCTGGTCGCGACCATCGACGACGGCACCAATTACGATCCCGTCCTTGTGGGCATCGCGTTTGCCACGACGAGCCGCCTGCCCGAGCCCAAGGACGCGTTTGTGTGGAAGGATGTCTATGAGAAGGCATCCGAGACGCTGCGCTACGGCGCCCAACCTGCCCGTTTGGCCCGCACCTACGAACTGCAGCTTGCCGAGAGGGGCCAGCTCCTCATTGATGCCGCGGGCGACGCCAAAGGCGAGGACACCGAGCTCGAGCTTTTCGTCGTGAACCCCGAGTATCGCGGCAACGGCGTGGGCAAGGCGCTTATGCAAGCCCTCCAGGAGCGTCTTGCCGAGCTGGGCGCCGAGTCGTACTGGTTGCAGACCGACTCTACCTGCACATGGCAATGGTACGAGAACCACGGCTATACGCGCGTCGCCGATGTGCCTCTCACTGCCGACTACCCCATGCCTCCCGCGGGTGAGGTGGACGGCGAGTCCCCGCATGTGTATATGTACAAGATGGAACTGCAAAAGTAAGAGAGCCAATCATCATATGCGCCGACGCCCTGCCTTCCCAGTGTGGAGGGCGGGGCGTTTTGCGTAAGAAGCGCGGATAGACGTGGGATGTGTTCCTGACGATAGGGAGACGCGGAGCTGTGGGGTGCCGCGCCACCCCATTTCTACAATCTGTCCCCCTCCCGCGCTACGATGATTGATTTGTGTCCCCTTTGTGAACCTCCCGATCCCGCTTGCCAGAAGGGGGGAGGCGCGCGTATAGTTCATCCCCGCG
>CAKUKJ010000149.1 GCA_934662525.1 uncultured Coriobacteriales bacterium
CAGCCGCAGGCGATCGACCGTGTGACCGACTCCGACGGCAACGAGCTGCCCAAGCCGCAGCGCACGTGCACCCAGGTCATCGCGCCGAATGTGGCCGCTACCGCGGCGTACGCGCTGCAGGGCGTCATGAACGGCGGAACCGGCGCACGGGGCAACACGAACGACGGCACCCCGCTCATCGGCAAGACGGGCACGCACGAGGAGCTGCAGACGTGGCTCGTCGAGTCGAGCACCCGCGTTGCGACCGCGACCTGGGCGGGCAACGTGCAGGGCGGTCGTTTTGCGGTGGACTATCCCACCATCGTGTGCGGCATCAGCCACTCCATCTGCCTCACCTACGGCCGCATCGCCGGTACTGAGGCGGCCATCTGCGACCCGAGCGTGACCGAGTACAAGAGCATCTACAAGGAGTGGAAGGAGTCGCAGGCTGCTGAGACCGACGCCGCCGCCGCAGAGGCTGCGGGTGCGGAGTACGCCGACGGTGAGTACACTGCGTCGGGCAAGGGCATCGGCGGCGACGTGCCTGTCACGGTGACCGTCGAGGGCGGCAAGATCGCGTCCGTCGAAGTGGGGGAGAACTCCGAGACCCAGGGCATCGGGAGCAAGGCCATCGAGCAGCTTCCCGACGAGATCGTGGCTGCCAACGGCACCGACGGCGTCGACGCCGTGTCTGGTGCGAGCGTGACCTCGAGTGCAATCTTCACCGCCGTGGAGGACTGCCTGGCTCAGGCGGGGAAGTAGGCGGCGGCAAAAAACGAGCTTTGTCGATTGCTCTGCCAATTAGACGAGGGTCGGGCGGCTGGATCCGGGCATTATGTCCGGCTTGGTCGCCCGGCCCATGTGCGTCTCTACTTCGTTCGGCGCTCATGCACAGTGGCGGGCCGTTTGTTTGGGGAATCTCATGCCCGCATACGGGGACTTCTGAACGGCAGCACATCGCATGGTACCATCGCTCTTGTCCGATATGCGACGAGGAAGATGATGCGCAATGACGAGGAAGAAGACGGTTTCTGCCGGGGTTGCCGGCGCACTTGCCGCCATGGCTGGCGTTTTACGCTTTGCTTTGCGCGGCTATGACGTCATCGCGCTCATCTTGGTTGCCGTTGCTGTGCTCGTGATGCTGTGGGCGTTTGTCGGAGGCACGGTGTTCAAAGTTGCCGCCGGGGTTGCGGCCATCCTTGCAATCGCGTTGGCGCTGACGGAGGTGCCCATTGTCGCCAACTCGCATACGGATGCCGGCGATGACATCGACTACCTGGTGGTTCTCGGGGCGCGCGTCGATGAGGGCGGGAACCCGTCCTACTCCTTGCTCTGGCGCTTGGAAGCGTCGCTCTATTATCTCGACGCTCATCCCGAGACGAAAGCCGTGCTTTCCGGCGGGCGAGGAGCCGACGAGCCCACAACCGAGGCGGCCTGCATGTTCGATTGGCTTGTGGCGCATGGCGTGCCGCAAAACCGGCTTATCATTGAGGACGAGAGCACGAACACTTACGAGAACCTGCGCAACTCATTTGAGCTTATCGGCGCAGGCCAGTTTTTCAATGTCTGTAACATCGCCGTCGTCTCAAGCTCCTACCACCTGTATCGCGCCAAGCTCATTGCCCGCAGCTTGGGCGTGGACGTCTCGGGTATCGCGAGCTATCCCGGCAACCCCGTCGTCGCGCTCAACTACTTCATTCGCGAGGCTCCGGCTGTATGGAAACAGTTGCTTGTGGGGGTGCCCACTAGCTGATTACTAGCCCTTCTTCGTGTCGCCCTTTGCGCTTGCTCGCAGGCAGGTGCCCCGTGATGGGCAGAGGTCGGCGAGGGGGCAGGGGAGCCCTGTGCCCACGGAGGCCCATGCATCGCGGCCGCTGGCGTCGGGGTAGGTGCCGATGGCCTCGAGGAAGGTCTTGACCTTGGAGGCTCCCTTTGTGGCGCTTGGGCCGTCAAGGCCGGCGAGCTCGAGTTCGGCCACGCAGGCGGGCTTCTTGGCGTCGCACACCTGCCTGCCGTACAGCACCCATTGGTGGTTCACGGGCCCCCATAGGTCGTGTGGGATGAGTTTAAGCAGGTCTTGTTCGGCGTCGAGCGGCGCCTTGGCCGACGTGAGTCCCAGGCGCGTGGCGATGCGGAAGACGTGCGTGTCCACCGCGATGCCCTCCACGATGCCGAAGGCGTTGTTGAGCACGATGTTGGCCGTCTTGCGTCCCACACCGGGCAAGCGCGTGAGGTCTTCCATAGTGGAGGGAACGCGTCCGCCGAACTCGACGGTCACCATCTGGGCTGTCTCAACCACGTGCTTGGCCTTTGAGCGGAAGAAACCGAGCGGGTGCAGTACCTCCTCGACCTCGCCCAAGGGGGCACCTGCAAGCGCGGCCGCGTCAGGCCAGCGGCTGAAAAGCACGGGGGTGACCTTGTTCACGGATGCGTCTGTCGTTTGGGCGGAGAGCAGCACGGCAACGACCAGGGAGAACGGGTCATGGAAGTGCAGGGCGCACTCGGCGTCGGGGTACAGCTTCGCCATGCGCTCGCACACCTCAAGCGCCCGCTCGCGCTTCTTTGCCATTGACTCGCGCGCCATGCGACCCCTCCCCGGCCCTTACTCTGCGCTGCTTGTATCCGACTCGCCCGCTCCGGTTTCGCTGGAGCCACCGCCTGAACCTGTGGTGGGTTCCTCGGTTGAGCCCGATCCGGAGGCGGAGCTGGAGCTGGAATTCCCGCTGCCGCCTGCCTCACCGGCACCCGTTTCGCCCTCGGTGCCTGAGCTGGGCGTTTCGCTGGGCGCATCGACGTCGCCGCCTTCTCCTTGCGAGGGGGTCGAGGGCTGTTCGGCTGAGCCGTTGCCATTGTCATCGGTCTGACCGCCGTTGCCGGCGTCGGTGGTTCCACCTGCCTGCGAGTCGTCCTCCGTCCAGCCCGAGTCTCCGCCCCCGTCTTCCCAGGTGTAATCACCCGGGTTGTATGTCACGCCGGGCTCGTCGAAGTCAAACGCCCACTCGGCACCGCCTGCGGCGTCCACGGCCTCCTGCACGCCTTGGGCGGTCGTGTTCGCCTCGCCGACGCCGTCGCTTCCGTTCGTCGCCACATACACCGCGCGCGACACGTCGGCGATGACCGAGACGCCCGTCACGTTCTCGATGCCCTCGGTCATCACGACGAGCACGTAGGGCTTTGCGGCGAGCACGATGCCGCCGTCGTGCTCGGTTTGGAGAAGCTCGCCTGTCTTGTGGGCGACGCTCACGCCTGCGGGGATGGCGTCGGTGAGGCCCGCGTCGATGGTCTGCTGGAGGAGGAAGTCCATCGCCAGCTGGCTCATCTGCTCGTTCACGAGTTTCCCGCATGCGATGAGGTTGAGGATGGTCGCCGCGTCGTCCGTGGTCATGCGGTTGCGCATGCCGCCCTCGGCCGCCGCCGTGTCCATCATCTTGCGCGCCATGACAGTGCCGGTGAGCCCGAGCTTGGACGCCTCCTCGTTTACCGCGTCCATGCCGATGAGGTCGACGATGACGTTGGTCGCCGTGTTGTCGCTGTCGGCGATCATGCGCCGCGCGAGCTCCTGCACGGTATAAGCGCCCGGGCCGTCGTTCTGGATGGTGCCCGTGCCTGAGACGATGTCGTCGGAGGCCACCTTCACTTGCGCCGTGAGGTCTACCTCGCCTGTGGCCGCCTTGTCGAGCAAGGCTGCCAAAACGAGCAGCTTGATCATGGAGGCGGAGGCATGCTGCGTCGTGCCGTTGACGCTGACGATGCCGTCGGTGTCGCCCACGGGAAGGTAGGTGACCGAGACGGCCTGGCCGTAGGGCGCGACAATCGCTTCAATTTCCTGCTTGATTGCAGCGGCCTGTGCTTGCGACGCCGCCGCGGCACTTTGGTCTATCGCGGCCTGGCGGATGGACTGGGCCGCGGAGAAGTCATCGTCCGACGAGGCTTCTTGAGTGGAGGAGTCTGTTGCGGCCTGCTGCTCTTGTGAGGAGTCGGGATATGCAACCGTGCCATTCTGGTCGTCACAGCCGGCTAGGCCAAGGGTTGCGCACAGGATGAGCGTGAGAAGTATGACGCATCTTGTCGGAACGGATGGCGTCCTTGCCATGAATGGTTTTGTCGACCTTACTGACATAGATTCTCCCGTTTGGTCCATTGGGATGGGTCAATTGCATCGTTGAAGAGCTTAAGGTTGAAGAGTATGCCGTTCGGGCATGGCGATGACATGGAGAGGTACGAAAAAATGGCGGAAGCCCCTCACTCGTTTTGCCCTGAGCGAATGTGTTCGAAAGAGGGTTAGGTTATTGTTGCGACTGTGTCGAACGGATCGTCGTCGGTCTTGCCTTTGTGCGACAGGGACGGCTCCTCACTGCACAGCGGTAGACATTGCCATCTGCGTAGAATCGGACTGCAATTTCTCATGGAATGATTCGAAATCGTCGAGCAAGCCCATTCGGGAGTTAACGTGCGCCTTTTGATAGACGTTGTGAACATGGGCGCGCACAGTGGATTCCGCAACGTAGAGACGAGCGGCTATATAGGATGTCGTGCGCCCTTCAACAAGATAGGACAGGACTTCGGTCTCTCGCGGAGACAGACCAATTGTTTCGGCATAGCGTTCGAGCGCTTTGGTACGTCCGAGGCGGTAGTCGGGTTCTTCCGCGGCGGCGCGCTCTTCAGCAAGCGCGTTCACCACACGTATGTCAGTGTCGCCGAAGAGCTGCGTGGCGGCGAGCAAAATCAGAAAAAGGGCGCCTGCAAACAGGGTGGTGTCCGGCAAAAAGCGGAGAACGAGGCCTGCTGCCCACCCTGCCACCATACCGAGCGAAATCGCAAGGCGTGCCCGTGCCATAAACTTGAAAAGCGAGGCATTTCCTGCTTGTACAATGTTGCAATAGTCATTGAGAGCGAGGACTTCAAACGTCACATAACCCAGTGCAGTGGGTGCAAATGCGACGGGGGAGCTTGCGCCCGATATATCGAGCAATAGGCCGATTCCGATAAGCGGCGCACAGGCCCGGTAGAGGGCATACGTGCCGCTTTCCCTTTTCCCCATGCGGCAAAGAAGGAGATAGACGATTGCCAGGACGACCATGCAGGTAGGCTCAACGACGGGCCCGAGGTCGTGAGGCATGCCATGCCCTCTATATGCTGCCGAGCAGTGTACGGCAAACACAAAGGCATACACGCTCAGGCAGATTGTTATGCGGGCAAGCGAGGTGGCAAGGGTTTTCGTTAATGACACGGCCTGGTGGGAAGATGGGTTAAGAGGGTCTGTGCCGCCTGGTGCATTATTGAGAAACTCACTGCCTGTTTGGCTGGCGTGGAGACGTGCGGAAAGCAGGAACGATATTGCGGATGCGGCAGGCAGCAGCACAGCCGCCGCCGCCATTGCGGGGCGTCCAAGAGCCATGGCAGCGAGAAACAGCACCGACCCCGCCGCATACGAGAGGACGAGCATGGCGAGCGCGTCGCCGAGCCTCATATACCCAAAGAAGCTCAGCCACAGCAGGAACATGCATGCATCGGCGAGGGCTGCAAGCAGGGCGGCGATGCTTGAAAGGGAGATGTTTCCTGGGAAGGCGAGAAGGATGGCGGCGGCTGAAATGCCGGCGACAAGGCTGCATCCCAAAATCGCGTAGACGCCCGTTTGGGTATTGAAGAGGCGTGAGGCAGCCAAGGCGAAGAGAAGCAGCGTCGAGCGAGCTGCAAGCTCAAATGCCTCAAAGGGAATGTCAAAAACGCAGACGACATTGCCGAACAAGGCTGAAGGGGAGACTCCCACCAAGAAAAGCCAGGCCCAGAAGAAGCCGAAGCCGAGATAGCGCAGCGGGAAGGGCCCTTGCGCGGTACCTGCATTCAATATGTCCATGCGCCGACCCCTCGCTCCGCACTATAAGACGAATGATTCCCCGTGGATTATAGCCTGGAGTATAGATTTGGGGATGATGGGCGGATGGTCTTCTTTGAAGATAGTGACGATTTTGTGGTCGTTATGCACATCTGAAGTTCCTTTCTTTGTTATTTGGCCAGCTACCAGGTGCGCTTATGTCAATAAACGTTTGCGTGCATATGCGGTTCAAAGAGTTTCAACGTCTTGGCGAATGTTGTTCGGAGCCTGCTGAGTTGCACCATGCATTCAGCACCGCGACAGGGCCGCGCCATGAGACGGTGGCGGGGCGGCTTGTTGTGGGAGAGGGAGAGGGGGTGAGGAGAGACATGGATTGTGCAGACAAGGCAGTGTCGGAAGACGGGGCAGAAAGACTTGCGACATGCATCAACGGCGAGCCGCTGTATCGCGAGATATACGTG
>CAKUKJ010000150.1 GCA_934662525.1 uncultured Coriobacteriales bacterium
GGCCCGAGCGAGGCGCGACGGGCGCCGGCGTACAGGTCGTCGAGGACGCCGGGGATCTGGACGCCGGTCGCGTCGAGCAGCACGCTCTCGCCCGTATCGGTGAGGTCGAGGCGCACGTCGGCGGTGCGGCCGTCCTCGGCGGTGAAGCGCTGGGCCTCGTCGTTCACCATGACGTAATCCTCAACGCCCAGCCAGTTGCCCACGAACGTGGCCACGCCGCCGTTCTGGGGGTCGCCGAGCGGGTGGATCTGCACGAGCTCCATGTTCTTGAGGCCCGCGCCGATGGCTTGGGCCATGGGGATGGCGTCGCCGGTGGCGCTCACGTTGCAGGAGGAGGGCATGTCCTCGGTGACGCGCTTGTCGTACTGCATGGCGAGCTGGGGGTTGCGGGCATAGCCGCCGGTGGCCATGACGACGGACTTGGCGACGACCTTGACGGGGTTGCCGCTCGAGACGCGCTCGCCGGAGACGCCCGTCACGGCGCCGGAGTCGTCGGTGTCGATGGAGGTCACCTTGGCGTCGGTGTAGTACTTCACGCCCAGGCGCGTGGCGCAGTCCATCAGGCAGCTCACGTAATAGGCGCCGCCCTGCTGGCCGTTCTTCTGCACCTTGACGGAGTGGCCGCGCTGCCACTTGCCGCCGATGGCCGTGAACACCTCGTCGTTGTAGACCAGGCCGTGGCCCTCCATCCAGTGCACGGCGTCCAGGGCGTTGTCGGCCAGCACATGGACGAGCTCCTCGTCGGCCTTCTCGTCGCCGCCCTCGTAAGTGTCCTCGAAGAACTTGTCGGTGGAGTCCTCGATGCCCATGGGCTCCTGGCGCTGCGGGTCGGGGGCGTTGAGCGTGCCCTCGCCGCAGTTCGTGTTGCCGCCGTAGATGTCCATCTTGTCGAGCAGGATGACGGAGGCGCCCGCCTCGGCGGCGGAGACGGCGGCGGCCAGGCCGGCGCCGCCGGTGCCCACGATCACGACGTCGCACTCCTCGTCGATGGCGGGGGCGGGCTCAAGGCCGCTCTCGGCGTCCTCCAGGGCGTCCACGTCGGCGTCGGCCTGCGTATAGGCGTCTTCCAGGGCGCTCTTGAAGCCGAAGGAGGTGAGGGTGGCGCCGGTCACGGAGTCGAGGTTGAGCGTCTGGGACTCAAGGGCGCGCTGCGTGAGGATTTCGATGGCGGCGTCGCCGATGTTCTTGGACTCGTCGGAGCGGGTCACGATGGCCGTGAGCTTGCCGTCCTTGAAGGTTGCCTCAAGGTCGATGTCGCCGTTGCGTCCGGTGCCGGTGGCGGTGTAGGTGCCGTCGGCGATGGAGGAGGCTGCCTCCTCTGCCTGGGCGAGGCGTGCGCCTCCCATGGCGGCGACGGCGGCGATGCCGGCCGCGCCTGCGACGAACTGACGACGAGTGGTGGTTGCGCTGAACATGTGGACCCCTTTCGACATTGACGTGCGTTGTCTGACGTTCTTGCCTTGCGGATGTCGCCCAAGCCCATCGCGCCTGCCTCACCGGGCGCCGTCCCGCTTGCGTTCAAGACGTTCGTGCCTCAGCTCGCGATGTGCTTTGCTGAGACGGACAATGCGCCGAAAACGCGTCCCACAAAATTGCACGAACGGTGCGATTTGTGCCCCACATGCCGGGCACACCTTTGGTGTGAGAAGAAAACATGCAGGTAGATATATATGTCAAGTGATGCGACGGTAAAATGTCCGCAATAGGTTTTATCATTGCCAAGATAGGCCAGACAAAGGGCCGGTTGCTCTGGGGTCTTTGCAAATGGGAGGCTACAATGCTTTGGCACCCGTTTGATGTTGCTACACTGGTCAAGTAGCCGTATGGAGGTGAGTATGCCAAAACCATTGTTGGAAAGTGCAGATTTAGTTCGTTTGACTCGCGTGTCAGAGACACCGCTGGAAGTCAGGGAAGGGTTTGAACAATATCTGACGCCGTATCAGACGGCCCGATTGGCGGCATCCCTCTTCAGCAACCGGGATGGTGGCTCTTTGCGCTGCCTTGATCTTGGAGCGGGTACGGGCATTCTGTCTGTTGCCATTTATGAGCGATACGGGACTTCTGTTTCAATTGATGCTGTTGAAATCGACCCTGACATGGCAAAGATATGCGAGGTGGAGCTGAAGGGTCTTGGCGTGGAGCATGAGACCTTTGTTGAGGATGCCCTCGGTTGCAACTTGCAAGGCTCATATGATCGCGTGATACTCAATCCTCCTTATCGCAAGCTAGCGGCAACTGATCCGTGGCAAGACGACCTGCCCGTGAAAGTCCCCAATCTGTATGCGGCTTTTGTTGTGAAAGCTTGCTCATACTTGTCCAATCAAGGCGAATGTGTCGCCATCATTCCGCGTTCTTGGATGAACGGTTCTTATTTCTCTGGCTTTCGCGCCTGGCTGTACGCGCATTGTTCTATTGACGCGATTCACATTTACGATTCCAGGCGCGATGTGTTCGATGATACGGATGTCTTGCAAGAGGTGATGATTCTCAAATTATCCCGGCTTCCACAGGCGCCGCAAGTGTGCGTTTCCACCTCGACGGGAAAATCCGACCAAAGAATCGTCTCTCACTCGTATGCGTTTGAATCGCTCGTTGATGTTTCGCGGGCTGATTCCCCCATGCGCGTCAAGCCTGATATCCATGCCCATAATCTCCAAACCCTGCGCGAGATAGGCTTGCTCGCCTCAACGGGCAAAGTTGTTGAGTACAGGCAGCGCGAGGGTTTGAAAGCGCAGGGCGGAGAAGGTGTTGACCCTCTCCTGTACCCATGCAATTTTTCCCTTTGCGGGATGCGACATCCTATAGAGTGTGCCAAGCCTCAGTGGATAAGTAGGGATTACCCAAACGAGGCGTCGCTGCTTCTTCCAGCAGGCACATATGTTGTCGTTAAGCGTTTTAGCTCGAAAGAGCAACAACGTCGCGTTATGGCGTTTGTCTTGCAAACAGCAAGCAGGGTTGCTCTTGAGAATCACCTCAATTATATACACGCTGGCACATCGAGGCACACCTCACCCCTTAACGAAGCGGTTGCTCGAGGGCTGTGCCTTTGGCTCAACAGCGGCTATGTTGACGAAACATTTCGGTCAGTGTCGGGGAGTACGCAGGTCAATGCCAGTGATTTGAACGCCATGCCAACACCGGGCTGCAAAACGTTAGGCGAGTTGGGCGTGCTTTGGCGTGATGGCATGTCTTCGAATCAGATAGACGCTATCGTGGAGGGGTTGCTTTCCAATGGACATTTTGTCTGATATCGCAGGGGCGCGTGCGGTTCTAGGCGACCTCGGTATGGATGCTGCGAGAAGCAATGAGCGCGGTGCCTTGACTTTGCTGGCGCTTGCGAGATTACGCCCGGGCCAACCTTGGGCCGAAGCAACAAATGACATGTACACCACACGCCAACTCATGGACTGGTTTGACTCGGAGTACGGTGTTCATTATGCGGCCAACACGCGTGAGACTATCCGCAAAGATACGCTCCATCCCTTTATAGAAGGTGGCATTGTTGAAGTAAACGCGGATAACCCTTCCCGTCCCCAAAACTCTCCCAAGTGGAACTACCGTCTTTCGAAACTGGCCCTTGAGCTGGTCAAGTCTGTGGGGACAGAAGGATATCCTTTTGCCGTCAGTATGTTCAATTCGTTCACGACGACATGGAACGATTTGATGGATGAGCGCCGCGGATACCGGATGGTTCCCGTGACGCTTCCAAATGGGCAAACTGCCAAATTGTCTCCGGGTGGGCAAAACTTGTTGATAAAGGACATCATCGAGCAGTTCTGCCCTCGTTTTGCTCCTGGCGGTGAGATCCTGTTCATTGACGATACCGATAAAGAGCATGGAGAAACGGCTTCGCGGTCTCTTGAAGAGGTCGGGGTTCAGCTGCCTAAGAGGGGGAAATCGCCTGATTTGGTGATTTGGCAAAACGAACGGCGGTGGTTGTTCCTCATCGAGGCTTGTTCAAGTCATGGGCCGATAGATGTTGCAAGGAAGGCCGAACTGAGCCGGCTGTTCTCCCAGGCGTCGGGTTCGTTCGTCTTCGTCTCATGCTTCCCCACGCGCAAAGTCATGCAGCGCTATTTGGCCGATCTCGCATGGGAGACTGAGGCTTGGTGTGCCGATAGTCCCGACCACATGATTCATCTCGATGGGGAGCGTTTCATGGGCCCCTATGAAGCGGGGAGCCAGTAGGCATCAAACCTGTCGCGTTATTTTGTTTTCTGCCCCATCCTGTCCATCAGCAGGTCGAGGAGCTCCTGTTTGGAGTGGACGCCCACTTTGGCGTAGAGGTGCCGGGCATGGCTGCGCACCGTGTTCTCGGAGATGCACAGGCTCTCGGCGATGTAGCCCTTCGAGCGACCCTTGCAGATGAGCTCCATCACCTCCTGCTCGCGCTCGGTGAGCCCGGCGTCACGGCCGACCTTGCGGCAGGCGGCGCCCAGGGCGTCGAAGAGCGCCGGCGGCACGGGCTGCTCGTCGAGGTCGGCAAAGACGCGCCCTGTTGAGAAGTCGCGCTCGTCGAGCAAGAAGACGCTTGCCATGGCAAGCAGGTAGACGACGACGGACACCAACGAGGTCATGACGGCGCTCGTCTCAAAGAGCCCGCCCAGCGCGCGGCCCACAGGGAAGGGCAGGCAGTAGGCCGTCCATCCCAGCGCGAACACGGCGAGCGGGTTGATGGTGCCGCGATGCGCCACGTCGGCCAAGAATGCCCACAACAGCATGACGACGAGCGTCTGCCCCACTCCCACCGCAACGAGCGCCCAGCCGGAGAACGTGCGCCCGAACAGGGGCAGCGCCAGCACGCCCGTGGCGGTGATGACGAGCGTGGCGCGCCACAGGTCGGAGAAGTGAAGCGAGCGCCGCCCTATGAGCACGCGCCGGATGATGACAGCGGCGGCAGCGACCTCCAACAGGTGGTGGACGAGGGACAGCGCCGCCTTGGGCGTGGGCGCGGCGTCGACGGAGATGCCCTGCATGATGCCGATGACCAGGCCGTATGCCGCAATGCCGAAGAGAATCTTGATATAGGGCCGCTGCCTGCGGGGGTCTACCCTCGTCTCGACGGGCTTGGCCGGTGGCTGGGCCGCCTGGGCGCGCCTGCACAGGACGACCGACCCAAAGGGAAGCGCGGCGCACACTAGGGCCGCCCAGGCGTCGGGGAGGAGGTCCACGGGAATCTTGAGCAGGCTGCCTATGAGCATTGCCCCGAAGATGCAGGCAAGGGCGTCGCGCGTCTCGAGGGCCGCATAGAAGAACGACCACTGCATGTACGTCCATGCCATACCGATGCCGCAGAACACGGCGCTCACCTGGAGTATCTGCTCGGCGGGCAAGCCTTGGGGCAGCGGCCAGACGATGGCGAGCGTGCCCAAGGCCATGAGCGCAGCGAGCGGAAAGTCGATCCAAGCGAGGGACTTGCGCGTGGGGTTGGCAAGGAGCGCCCCCAGCGTGAGGCCCAGCGTGAAGAGCGTGAGCGAGATGTAGATGGTGACGGTGAGCGGCATCGCGGGGTGCGCCGCGTTGGCGAGATGGCAGGCGTCCCAAATCCAAACGTGTCCGCACAGCACCCCGAACCAGCACAGGCGCGGGTTCTTGAGGGTGTGGGGCAGGGCCTCGCGGTTGGGGGAGACAGACATGGGCGGCCTTTCGGCAAAACGGGTCGATGTACGCAGGCGGCTATTGTACGCCCGCGAGATATGCGCCGACGGTGTTATCAATCGGTGGCAAATTCACATTCTGCTCAACGGACGCAGGCGTTGGTCGTACACTGTGCCTTGCAGGGGATGAAGGATTCCAAACCTCTTGAAAGGACGTGCGCCCATGTGCACAAACGGCATCAACACCACCCAGTTTGAGCAGCTCATCGACCAGATCGACGACTATGTGGCCCTGCAGGTGCGCCACACCCACAAGCTTGCCCATGCCGCTGACAACGCCGGCTACGAGAACTGCCACCTGAAGCTCCACGCCGCCTCCGACATGCTTGCCGAGGTTCGCAACCTGCTCGACGAGGCGAAGTTTGCGTTGGAGGATGACGTCAACAAGATTTCTGACGTCGATATTCATACGGTGTAAGCTGCAGAACCTCACGCGCCGCGTTTTCAACAAAACGGCCGTCCGGGCGTGTGCTCGGGCGGCCGTTTGCGTTAGGCGCGTGGGGCGGGGGCTTTCATGGCGCGACGTCGCCTGAGCAGCGCGTGCCCCAGCAGCGTGAGCACGCCGGCGCCGTCGCCGGTGCCCGGGTCGCAGCCGGCGCCGCCGCGG
>CAKUKJ010000151.1 GCA_934662525.1 uncultured Coriobacteriales bacterium
GAGTTTCTCTTCGGCACGCAGGACGCCCTCATCACCTTCGACATGAGCGAGTACATGGAGAAGCATGCCGTCTCCAAGCTCGTCGGTGCGCCCCCGGGCTACGTGGGCTACGACGAGGGCGGCGAGCTCACCAAGGCCGTGCGCCAGAAGCCCTACTCGGTCATCCTGTTCGACGAGATCGAGAAGGCCCACCCCGACCTCTTCAACATCTTGCTGCAGATTCTTGAGGAAGGCCGTTTGACCGACGGCCAGGGCCGCAAGGTCGACTTCCGCAACACGGTCATCATCATGACCTCCAACGTGGGCGCCCGCCAGATCGCTCAAACCACGCCGTTGGGCTTTGCCGTGCAGCGCGCCGACGGCGGCCTTGACGACAAGGCCATCCATGCCAACGTCATGAACGAGGTCAAGAAGCTCTTCAAGCCGGAGTTTTTGAACCGCATCGACGACATCGTCGTCTTCAAGAGCCTGACCGACGAGCAGCTGCTCTCCATCGTGGACATCCTCGTGGAGGACCTGCGCGACCGCCTCATCGCGCGCGGCATGAACATCGAGCTTACCGATGCCGCCAAGCGCCTCATCGCCAAGGAAGGCCATGACGTCGCCTATGGCGCGCGTCCGTTGCGCCGTGCCATCCAGAACCTTGTGGAAGACCCTCTTTCCGAGAGGATCCTTGAAGGCACGCTCATGCAGGGGCAGGTCGTCATGGTGGACGAACAGGACGGCAAGCTCACCTTCGAATGCAAGGCCGGGGTCATCCCTGCGCCTCGCCATCGCGAGACGTTTGCCGACGAGCGCATCGCGCGCCCTTCCCGTGGCCGCATGAGCGCCCCCTCGCAGCTGCCTTCCGCCACGTTCGGCAGCGGTGCCGCAGACTAGGCGCTTCATTTGATTTATGATTGCCGCATTGCAGGATTTCTGAAAGGATTTGTCCAGTCATGGCAGACATCGAATCTGCGGTAGGCACAGAGCCCGCCGTTTCCGGCAATGCGGCACAACCCGGCTCTTCCGAGCCGTCCACGCCCCACGCCCCGGCCTCCTCGGGGCGTGGGGTCGTCGGTAAGAAGGCCAACGTCGCAGCCGTCATTGTGGCGGGAGGCTCGGGCGAGCGCTTCGGTCGCCATGGGGGCAAGCAGTTGCTCCCCATTTGCGGAAAGCCGCTCATGTCGTGGTGCCTGCAGGCTTTCGACGCCGTGCCCATGGTGGGCAAGATCGCCATCGTGTGCCCCGAGGCGCGCATGGAAGAGTACCGGAGCCTCGCCGTCGAGCCTTACGACCTGGTCACGCCCGTCGAATTCGTCGCGTCGGGCTCCATCCGCCAGGAGTCTGCCCTGCACGGCGTCGAGGCGGTGGCGCAGGATTTCCCCATCATCGCCATGCACGACGGCGCCCGCCCGCTCATCCTCCCCGAGACCATCGTGCATGCCATCAACGTGCTCAAGGGCACGCTCGACGCTGACGGGGTCGTGTGCGGACATCCCGCCATCGACACGCTCAAGGTCGTCGAGGGTTCCTCTGTTGTCGGCACGCCCGACCGTTCGCTCTTCTGGATTGCCCAGACCCCGCAGGTCTTCCATTCCGACATCCTGCTCGAGGCGCATCGCGCGGCCCTGGAGGAGGGCTACGTCGGCACCGACGACTCGTCTCTCGTTGAGCGCATCGGTGGCAAGATAGTGCTGGTAGATTGTCCGCGCGACAACATGAAGCTCACGGTGCCCGAAGACTTGCCGGCCGTGAGCGCCCTTTTGCACGCGCGCTATGGGGAGGCGCAGGAACAGTGAGCGGGAAAAGCAACTTCGTAGGCGCTTTGCGTATCGGCCATGGCTACGACGTTCATGCCTTTGCGCCTGGCCGCAAGCTCATCTTGGGCGGTGTTGAGATTCCCCATACGCAGGGCCTCCTCGGTCACTCCGACGCCGACGTCCTTGCACACGCCCTGGCAGACGCCATCCTCGGGGCGGTGCGCGGGGGCGACATCGGCAAGCTCTTTCCCGACGACGACCCCGCGTATGAGGGCGCCGACTCGCTCAAGCTGCTGGCGCGGGTGATCGAGGTTGCCCGCGAGGCGGGCTTCGAACTCGTCGATGCCGACTGTACCGTGGCGGCCCAGGCCCCCAAGCTGGCGCCCTACCGCGAGGAGATGCGCGCCCGCCTTGCCCGCGCGTGCTCGGTAGGCGTGAGCCAGGTGGGCGTCAAGGCCACCACGACCGAGCGCCTTGGTTTCGTGGGGCGCGAGGAGGGTGTCGCCGCCTGGGCCGTCGTCATCATGCAAGCGGTATAAGAAACAGTTACGCAATCAAAATATGCGGTCCGTCGGCTTACTATCCCAGGTACCGCGCCATCTTCATATAAGGAGAGACACGTCCCATGAAGCTCTACGACTCTTCGCTGCATAGCAAGGTCGAGTTCGAGCCGGTTGTGCCCGGCAAGGTGACCATGTACGTTTGCGGCCCCACGGTCTACGACAACATCCACATCGGAAATGCCCGCACCTTTTTGTCGTTCGACATCATCCGCCGCTGGCTCGTCGAGCGCGGCTACGACGTCACGTTCGCCCAGAACCTGACCGACGTCGACGACAAGATCATCAAGCGCGCAAACGAGCGCGGGGTCGAGGCGTCCGAGGTCTCTACTCAATACGCCGATGCGTTCATCGAGGTCATGGAGCGCTTCGGCATCCAGGCGCCCGACATTCGCCCGCGCGCCACACAGGAGATCCCCGCGATGATCTCCATAATCGAGACGCTCATCGAGCGCGGCCACGCCTACGAGGCGAACGGCGACGTGTACTTTGCGGTGCGCTCGGACAAGGGGTACGGCGAGGTCTCGGGCCGCAACGTCGACGACCTGCTCGTGGGCGCCCGCATCGAGGCCGGCGAGCAGAAGCGCGACCCGCTCGACTTTGCGCTGTGGAAGGCTGCAAAGCCCGGTGAGCCCACATGGGACTCTCCCTGGGGCCCCGGCCGTCCCGGTTGGCACACGGAGTGCGCTGCCATGGTGCATCGCTACCTCGGCATGCCCATCGACATCCACGGCGGCGGAGCGGACCTGCAGTTCCCCCATCACGAGAACGAGTGCGCCCAGGCACAGTGCGCATGGGGCGGCAAGTTCGCCAACCACTGGATGCACACGGGAATGCTGCTGGTCGACGGCGAGAAGATGAGCAAGTCGCTCGGCAACTTCTTCACGCTGAAAGACGTGCTCGACGAGTATCCGGCAGATGCCCTCCGCCTGCTCATGGCGCAGACTCACTACCGAAGCCCGCTCGACTTCTCGTTCGATCGCCTCCGGGGGGCGGCGGGGTCTCTCGACCGTATCGCCAACACCGTCCAGAACCTTGCCTGGGCCGCCGGGCACACCGCGCCCGATGCGCCTGCGGCCCCCGAGCTTGCGCAGGCCGCATCGCGCGCCCGCAGCGAGTTTGAGTCCTGCATGGACGACGACTTCAACACCGCCGGCGCCCTCGGCGCAGTCTTCGGCCTCGTGACCGCTGCGAACACCTATCTCGACCAGGCCCAGGGCAAGGTTGACGCTGAGGCCTGCAAGGCCGTCTCCGACGTCATTTCCTGGGGCATGTCCGTCATGGGCATCGCCCTCAAGGTGGCAGACGCCTCCGATGACTTGCCGGAGGGGCTTGTGGACCTTGCCGCCAAGCATGGCTGCGGCGCGGCAAACGCCGAAGCTGCGGCCCAGGCCCTGCTCGATTTGCGCGCCAAGGCTCGCTCCGAGAAGAATTGGCCCCTTGCCGACGCCATCCGCAACGACCTCTCCGACCTGGGCCTTGCGATCGAGGACACCGCCCAAGGCGCCCGCGTCAAGCGCGCCTAACCTAGCCACGAGCCCCGAGGAGCAAACATGTCCGATTACATCGAAGGCCGCCGTGCCGTTGAGGAGGCGCTCAAGGCGGGCGTTCCCATCCGCAAGGTCTTCCTGCAAGCCCCGCCTAAGCCCGAAGAGCTTGCCGAGCAGGACGAGTCCCGCGCTACCGGCCGCCAAGCTGGCAAACAGGGCCGCAAGGGCGCCTCTGCCAGCCGTCGCGCGCGTTCTGAGAAGCCAACGGGCGTCGATGCGGCGCTGGAGCGCGTGACGGCGAAGCTGCGCCGTGCCAACGTGCCCATCGAGCTTGTGGAGAAGTCCAAGCTCGACCGCATGTCGGCCGACGGCGGCAGCCACGGCGCGCACCAGGGCATCATGTGCGAGGTTCCGCCCTACCGCTACACCGACATCATGGACATCGCCTATGCCGGCGCCAAGAAGCGCGATTCGCTCGTGCTGGTCCTCGACCACATCACCGACGAGGGCAACCTCGGCGCCATCATTCGCACGGCGGAGGTCATGGGCGCCGATGGCGTCGTCATCCCCTCCAAGCGCGCCGCCCAGGTCACCGTGGGCGTGTACAAGACGAGTGCGGGTGCAGCCTTCCATGTGCCCATCGCGCGCGTCCCCAACCTTGTGGGCGCGCTCAAGACCCTAAAGGACGGCGGGTTCTGGGTGGCCGGCGCTTCCGAGCATGCGAAGATGGACATCTGGCATGCCCCGCTCGAGGGGCGCATCGCCCTGGTGTGCGGCAACGAGGCCGAGGGCATCTCGCGCATCGTGATGGAGCAGTGCGACTTCACGGTCGCGCTTCCCCAGCGCGGCCAGGTCGAGTCGCTCAACGTGGCCCAGGCCACCACGGCCGTGTGCTACGAGTGGCTCCGCCGCGTCATGGGCCGCGAGGAGCATGAGGCCAAGTCGGCGGCCAAGCAGGCAGGGGAGAGCCGCCAAGGTGCGTAAGACCCTGCTTCTCGTCGACGGATACAACGTCATTCGCTCGCAGGGCCCTTACCGGGGCCTCGTCGACGAGGATTACCACGACCCCATCCTGCATGACGTGTACGTGCGGGCCCGCGCGGCGCTCGTCGCCGACGTGGCCGCCTTTGCGCAGGGCAGCTACATGCGCACGACAGTGGTGTTCGACGGTTTCGGCAATCCCGACCCGGAACGCCCCCCGCGCAAAAGCGCCGGCATCGACATCGTCTTTTCCCCTGCAGGCGTCGAGGCCGACGCGGTGATCGAAAAGCTTGCGCGCACCTATCGCCTACAGGGTTGGGAGGTGACGGTCATCACGTCCGACGCAGGGGTGCAGTCCACGGTCTTTGCCGACGGTGTCACGCGCTTGTCTTCGCGCATGTTCACCAACGAGGCGCAGACCATGAACGAGCATATCGACCAGATGCGCTATGTGCCGAACACCGGGGCCCCCGCGCGCACGACCGTGCAGGACCGCCTCCCCAAAGACGTTCGGGCCCGCCTTATGCAGATGGCAATGCCCAAGACGAACAAAGGAGCCAGCCATGGCCGCAAGTAAAGAAAAGCCTGCAGACGAGCAGTGGGCAAAGACCACAGACGCCCACCGCACAGATTTTGAGCGGGCGAAGAGCCCTCTGCCTTCCCGCATGGCGGCGTTCGCCCTGTGGATCGTAGCGATTGCCCTTGAGGTCGCATGCATCCTCGTAGTCGGCGGCGCACTCTCGATACCCGTGCTGTCCGACATGACATGGCTCTGTGCGACCGTGGGCGTTGTGGCATGCCTCGCACTCACGCTTGTCGGCCAGCGCATGTGGAAGAACGCCGGCTCCATCAAGCCGACCAAGGGCCAGGCTGCGGTCGGCGTCGTCATGGCCTCGGCCGGCTTTGCCCTGTGGGCGCTGTTCTTCTGTGCGTCCAAGAACCTTCCCGCCTCCAGCAAGGCAGCCGGTGTCGTGGCCGCAGCTTTGGTCGTGGGCGCAAGCGTCGTCGCTTGCATGGCCTTGTGAGCGCACATTTTTTCATAAGCCTTTTCCAAGGGGCGCTCAGGAGCCGAAACCGGTGCCTGAGCGCCCCTTGTGCGTTATGGGGGAGGGGGCGGATGCGCTGTGACTCCTCTCCCTGCCGAGCCGATCATGGTTCCAATACGCAACGCGCAGTTTGTGTCAAAGAAGCCTTTGGACTTGCAAGGAGGCTGGTACATCGTGTACAGTAGCCCCCCGTGGGAACCTACGTGCCGGCTTAGCTCAATGGTAGAGCACCCGCCTTGTAAGCGGAAGGTTATGAGTTCGAGTCTCCTAGCCGGCACCACGTCTTCTTGCGATGGCTATGAAGGACTTATGAACTTCAGTTCTTTCAAAATTAGCCGTTGACAGGCAGCGTGGGCACGCGTAATATTCCCACTTGCTTGAACGCCTGAACGCGAGCAAGCAGAGGTTCCTGAGAAAAGAAGAAAGAAT
>CAKUKJ010000152.1 GCA_934662525.1 uncultured Coriobacteriales bacterium
GCGCGGTCGCCTCCACCATGGCGCGCACGGGCTCGACCGCGTCCCAAACCTCGTCATGGCAGCACCGGGCACACTGAAAGAAGCGATGGTCTCCCTGGATTTCGGCCACTTTTTCCCAGGGATACACCTTCACGAATTGCGTGTCCTGGTTTGTGGTGAGCACGAAGAAGTCCTTGCCCCCGAGCAGAGCGTCGAGGTCGCGATAAGGCTCGCGCACGGGCGCGTTCTGCGTGAGACTCAGGAAGGTTGCCAGGTAGCCCCAGCGCTCCCTCTCGCTGTGCCACCCTCGGTAAAACGTGCCGTCAAAGACCCCCCTGAATCCATACTTGCGCGCCCACTTGCCGAAATGACGCTCATACGACCCGCCGGGATAGTAGAAGTCGCCCCCTCCTGCGGCAGAAAGCCCCGAGGCGCCTCCCACCACCACGCAATCGCACGCGTCAAGCGCATCGGCAAGCTCCTCCAAAGCCTTCCGGTACGACCATCTTCTGGACGAAAGCTCGTAGGGTGTGCCCCCTTGCCGGTACACATGAGAATACCCCGTCGTAAGCGACTGCGCCTGCACGACCAGGCTCTCATATGAGGTCAAATTTCGCATGCCGGTTCTGCTCCTCACTGATTGACATGTGTTCAGAAACATTGTTACTGTCTAAACAGCACGTCTCAATGGGCAAAACCGGCGATGTGTTCAGCAACGTTCAACTCAGGCGAAATGACCAGAAAGGGACAGGCCATGGAAACGCTCGACCGCAGGGCCCGCTACACGCGCTCGGCAATCCACGACGCCTTCTTCGCCCTGCTAGAGCAGAAAGGCTTTTCGAAGATGACGGTGGCCGATATTTGCCGTGAGGCAGACATCAGCCGAGGGACCTTTTACCTGCATTACGAGGACAAATACGCCCTGCTCGACGCGATGATAGACGAGGCGCTCGACGCCGACACGCCCATAAGCGAATCGGGCGCCGCATCCCTGTGCCAACGCGCGCCCTCCACGGAGCGTTATCGCCTCATCTACCGCGACGACGAGGCATTCTCGCGCGTCACTCGTCGCGTGCTGCAACGCGCGGCACCCGAAGCGGTGCCCGCGCTCATGGAAGCGACAGGGCTGTCAGAAGACCTCGCAAGGTTGCTTTTCACCTTCACCGTGCACGGCAACCTGGCCGTCAACCGAGAGCACGGATGGGTGCGAGACGCTCGCTACATGGCTATCCAACAGGTGCTCAACGCCTACACGGCAGGCGGGGCGCAAGCCGTGCGCGAAATGCAGGGCACGCCGGCCGAGGGGAGCCGGTTCGCGGGGCAGCCCCGACCGGCACCGCCCCGCGAACCGTCCGCCGGAACCTGCCAAAACTGAGACGCAGGCCTCACCTCACCCCGCGTCTCAGCATTCCCGTAGTTTGAGCCTATGCCGCCGCCCCATCCAACGACACATTTGGGAGGTTTGTGCCTTCACCCTGGGAAGCAGCTCCGGGCGCTGCGGGCACCTCGTCCTCAGCCGTGACAAGCACCTCAACCACGTTCTGCGCGAAATACCGTGCCGAGGTCGACCCAAGCCACAACTGATTCGCTATGCCCATTGAATTCGCCATCAACTCGTCGTTCATTTCGTACACGATGACGCTTGCACGCTGCGTCACGTAGGATAGCGGCAAACTAACCGCATAGCCGTCTTGTGAGACGAACGTTATGGTGTTTGCCCCCTCGCAAGGACGAGCCGCCTCGAGCAGGCTCGCGAGGGTAAAGCCAGTAACCCGCGCGTTTGCACTTGCACGGCCATCGACGGGGTTGCCGGCGCAACTGCATCCCATCACCTGCTGAAATGGGCCTGCGGCGCACAGCTCCTCCATCGTCGCACTGAAAGCGTTCTGGACGTCACCGCCGATGGAAACGGTCCATTGCGCCGCGTCAATGGCGCTCGCCTTGCTGTCCGCGGCCGTAAGCTCTGGGCCCGACCCGCAAAGCACGTTCGACGCCTTGTAGATATGTCGTGCAATGGAGGCGTTGTCCGCAACTTCACCCTGCGTGTAGGCAAACGTCCCTTCGACGCGAGCAACGTTTCTGACAGCGCCGCCCACCCTTTCAGTTTCTGCCCGCTGCACGCAGGCGCCACCCGACTGCAAAGGCCCGCCATCCCCTTCTTGGGCCAGCCATCCGCCTCATAAGGTTCGCCGCCGTCTATGGCCTCGTTGGGCCAACCGTTCCACTCGTGAAGGCTTTCGGCATCCTCGGCGCTCACCACGACGATGTCGCAGACCTCCTTGACGCTGGCAGGCGCCGCCATACCGGGCACCATCAACGTCACGGGATATCCAAGCTCCCAGGACAGTGGCTCGCTCGCCACCTCGTAGGCGAGATAGGCCTCGGTGAAATCCTCAAGCAGGACGGGCTCGGCAAAACCGTCGGAGAAAAGGCTCACAAAGGCAGCCGCGTCATCCTTAAGGCCCGCCTCTTCGAGGAGCTTGCTGAGGGGAATTCCCTTGTACACGCCGTTGGAGATGAGCGGGCCGCCCGTTGGGTTCATGGTCCCGCAGCTGCACGAACTCGCCGCAGCCAGACGCCGCCGCGCGCCGTCATGACGCGCGGCGGCCCTCTGCAAAGTGCGGTACGCACCGCGCACAGCCCACACGCCAACGCCAACCTACGAGAGCAGCATCCTGTCGTTGTCGAGCGCCGCGCCCGACTGCTCCTTGAACTTCTGGAGCAGGTCGGCCACGGTCAGGCGCGACCGCTCGGCGCCCTCCACGTCGTAGATGACGCGGCCGGCGTTCATCATGACCGTGCGATTGCCCAGCTCAAGGGCCGACTGCATGTTGTGCGTGATCATGAGGCACGTAAGCCCCCGCTCTGCCACGATGCTCTTCGTGAGGTTGAGCACCTTCTCGGCCGTGGCGGGGTCCAGGGCGGCGGTGTGCTCGTCGAGCAGCAGGATCTTCGGTGTCTGGAACGTGGCCATGAGCAGGGTGAGCGCCTGGCGCTGCCCGCCCGACAGCAACCCCACCCGACTGTCCATGCGGTCTTCCAGGCCCATGTCGAGAAGTGCCAGATGCTCGCGGAACGCCTCGCGGTCGGCCTTCGATATGGAGCTCAGCCACCCGCCGCGCCCCGCCGCCAGCGCCAGGTTCTCCTCGATGCTCATGCCCGGTGCCGTGCCGCGCATCGGGTCTTGGAAGAGCCGCCCGATCATGCGGGCGCGCTTGTGCTCGGCCATGAAGGTCACGTCTTCGCCGTCAAGCACGACCCGACCCGCATCGAGCAGCCACGACCCGCAGATTGCATTGAACAGCGTGGACTTGCCCGCGCCGTTGGAGCCGATGATGCTGATGAAGTCGCCCCTCTTCACGTGGAGCGTCAGGTCGTTGAGTGCGACCTTCGCCTCACTCGTGCCTGCGTTGAACGTCTTGGAAAGATGCTCAAGCCTCAGCATGGCCTACTCACCGTCCTTTCCCAGGCGTCGCGCAAGCTTTTTATGAAACTCGGGATAGCGCTTCTTGAGATAGGGGGCCGAGATGGCTATGACGACGATGACCGAAGAGACGAGCTTGAGCATGAAAGCGGGCATGTTGAAGCGCAGCGCGATGGTGTAGACCAGGCGGAAGATGAACGCGCCCAGCACGCAGCCCACGGCGCGCACGGGTATACGGCCCCGGCCCAAAAAGCCTTGTCCGATAAGCAGCGAGGCAAGCGCCATCGTGACCATGCCGGTGCCGATGTCGATGTTCACCGACTTCTGATACTGTGCGAGCAGGCAACCCGAAAGCCCGGTGAAGGCGTTTGCAATCACCAGGCCCACGATGATGGTGAAGACGGGGTTGATGGATGAGGAGCGCACCATGTCGGGGTTGTTGCCCGTGGCCCGAATCGCCAGGCCCAGCTTCGTGCGCAAAAAGATGGACAAGAAGGCCACGACGAGGGCGACCGCGATGACGATGACGATGAGTTTGGAGAAGGGCGCGAACGGCGTGCCCTTGAGCAGGTCGGCCATCATGGTGAAGACGGTGTCGACCTTGTTGATGTTCACCTGCGAGGAGTTGCCCATCACGCCGATGTTCACCGAGTAGAGCGCCGTGTTCACCACGATGCCGGCCAAGAGGCTGTCGACGCCCATCTTGGTCTGCAAGATCGCCGTCACGAGGCCCGACAACATGCCGGCGCCCATGGCGGCCGGGATGGCAAGGAAGGGATGGCCCGACAGTGCCACGACGGCGCCGACCGCCGCACCCAGCGTGAAGCAGCCGTCGGTGGACAGGTCGCAGATGTTGAGCATCGAGTAGCTCAGGAACAGGGCCAAGACGGTGAGCGAGCTGATGAGGCCCAGCTCCAGAGCCGTCATCAATGGGCCAGAAAGGGTTGCGAGCATAGGGACTCCTTGCAAGCGGGGCCGTCAAACAAAAAACGGCGAGCCAGCGCACCATACCGCGCCGACCCGCCGAACATGCCCGACGACCGGAACGACCAGAGGCTAGAACTCTTCCGCGGTCGTGATTTCCTTGACCTCGGTGCAGAGGGGCTCGATGGCGGCCCTCACGTCCTCGAAATCGAGGCCAATCTCCGCGCACGTCTCGGTGTTCACCGTGGCGATACCGTTGTCGAAGGTCATGACCGGGGTGGTCGCAGGGTCGGCCCCGTCGAGGAGGATGGAGGCGACCATGTTCGCAGTCTCGACGCCCAGGTTGGCGTAGTTCACGCCGTAGCCCAGGAACGCGCCGTTCAGGGCGAAGGAATCGGCCCCTGTGTAGTGCGGAATCTTGGCCTGCGCGAGAATCTCGTAAATCGAGAGCTCGGCGGTCATGATAGTGTTGTCGGTGGGCGTGAAGATGGCCTCGACCTTGTCGGACACCAGCTGCTGGGCCGCAAGGAGCACCTCGTCGTTGTTGGTGCCGGTGCGCTCCACGACCTCGATGCCCTTGTCGGCGCAAATCGCCTTTGCCTCCTCGATCGCCTTGGTGGAGGAGTCCTCGCCCTGGTTGTAGAGGAGGCCGACCTTCGCCAGGTCGGGGTTGACGGCCAGCATGAGGTTGAAGACGGCCTCGGTGTTGAGGGCGTCGGAGGTGCCGGTGACGTTGTGGCCGGGGTTGTCCATGGAGTCAACCAGGCCGCTCCCCTCGGGGTCGGTCGCAGCCGAGAACACGACGGGGGTCTGGCTGTCCTCGGTCTGGGCCTGCATGGTCACGGCGACGGGGGTGGCGACGCCCACCATGATATCGACCCCGTTGGCCTGGAAGTTGGAAATGATCTGGCTCATGATGTTGGCGTCTGCGTTGGCGTTCTGATAGTCAACGTCAAACTGAACGCCCTTTTCCTTACCGATGGCGGCAAGCTGCGACTGCACGTTGTCGCAAATCTGGTTGAGCGACGCGTCGTCCACGTAGCTGCACAGGCCCACCTTGTACGTGGGCGTATCGGAAGACTCGGCGGCTTCCTGGTTGGACTCAGTTTGATTGGTCTGGTCGGTTTGCTCGGTCGAGCCGCAGCCAGTGAGGCCGAAGACTGCGGTGCCGCATGCGAAAGCGGACATGGCCGCAACGGTCACGAAAGAACGCCTGGTAACATATGCCATTTTGTGCTCCCCATTTCTTTTTATAAGCGGGTTAAGCGAATAGGACACGCCGATTATTATCCCATGCTCCCCGGCAAGACAAGACCCGATTTTTCTATTCGGCGAGCGGCATGTCGGCCGGGGCGGCAACCACCGCCGTGGAGGTCAGAGTCATCCCAGCGAGCCAAGCGGGGCCGGCGCTAATTGAGCTCGTACAGCGCTGAGAACTTCCTCACCAGGTAGTCGATGCAATAGCGCGGGTCAAACGGCTCACCGCAGGCGCGCTCCATGAGGGGAAGCGGGCCTACATTTGCGCCGGGCTTCCACATCGCATCTGAGCTCAGCCCACCAACCAGTGCGAGTCACGCACCCTATTGACCTCGTTCGAAAAAAATGGAAAAATCGGAAAAGGTGGAAAACTAGGAAAAGAGCACCCATGGCAGTACCGGAGAACCCATTCACGCCTACATTTGGCGAAGTCCCCCTTTACATGGCAGGACGCAAAGCGCTGCTGGACTCTTTCACGCGCGCGTTCGACCGTCAAGGACGGGCTCCGGAACTCACCACGCTCATCTCAGGCGCGCGCGGCACAGGAAAGACGGCCCTGCTTACGCGCATCGCTGAAGAAGCGCAGGGCCATGGATGGATTTGCGCGAACACGACTGCCGTGCCTGGCATGCTCGATGACATTGTGGCCCAGGCCACAGAGG
>CAKUKJ010000153.1 GCA_934662525.1 uncultured Coriobacteriales bacterium
GTTGTAGCCCGTGGCCGTGTTGTCGATGAAGTCGACGGGTTTCGTGGAGGCGCTCAGCAGCCAGTCGAAAGCGGGGCCCGAGTACTCTGCCCACTCGTTCCAGATGCGCTCGTCGGGGCGATAGCCCATCTCCTTCATCATCGCGTTGATGGCCGCGCGCGGGTCGAAGTCCATGCCGTTTTCCTGCTGGATCTGGCTGTTGTAGACGCCGTACTGGCCAGAGCGGTACTGGTAGGTCTCCGCCTTCTCGACGACGACGACCTTCGCGCCGGCCTCAGCGGCGGCGCGCGCAGCGCACAGGCCGGCGACGCCGCAGCCCACGACCACAACGTCGGCGTCGACGGTCTCACCGATCTGGTCGTCGGCGATGGGGTCGGGGGCGATCAGCCAGCTCGTGTCGTCAGGAGCGGTGCGCATGTCGTCGGTCGTGGCAGAGGAGAAGCCGCTCGTGCCGGGCTGCTCCGTCGCGCCGTGGGCGTCGTCGCCCTCGGCGGTGGCGTCTGCCGCAGAGGCCGCCTGGTCGGCAAGCGCCGTGCCGGCAATCCCGGCCATGGCGGCAACGCCCGCCAGGCCCGCTGCGCCCGTGACGAAGCTACGACGAGAAACTGCACTCATACTGGTCCTCTTTTCTATCTTGCCAGGCACCTTCCCCGGGCGCCGGCCCCTTTTGCCGCTCACCTCGCGGCGCAGGGCACATAATCGCCCCGGTTCGATGGATATTCAAATCGTTTTCGCTTATATGCCTATAAGGTTGAGCTTATACTTGTCGCACATGACCGTATGGCGGCGGCAACGCCCCTTGCGAGGAAGGCCAGCAAGCCCATGGACCGACGCGTGGAGACGTTCTTGCAGGTGGCAGAGTGCGGCAGCTTCTCCGAGGCCGCCCGCAAGCTCTTCGTCACCCAGCCTGCGGTGACGCAGCAGATAGCCTCGCTGGGCGACGAGCTGGGCGTGCGCCTTTTCGAGCGCGACGGCAACCGCATGGTGCTCACCACACCGGGACGCGTGGCGCAGGGGCACTACCTGCGCATGCGCGAGGAGGAGCAGGCGCTCAAGCATGAGCTCACGCCTTGGTCGGCCCGGCGGAGCTTCACCGTGGGATGCCCGAGCGGCATGATCGCCTACGACGAGGCGCGCTACTCGCAGGTGCTCCAAACTGCCATGCGGTTCTTCCCCGACGCCGACGTGCGCTCCTGCGAGCTCGACAGCCCCGCGCAGCACTTCCGCATCCTCGCCGACCACGAGGCCGACGTCATCATCTCGGGGGTGGAGCCCATGGAGACGGAGCACGGCGACGCCGTGAGGTGCCGCACCCTGCGCGCCATACGGCACTACGTGGTGTGCCGCCGCAACGACGCGCTTGCCAAACGGTCCCTTGTGGAGCTGGGCGACCTGGCCGGGCGCGTGGTGTACACGTTCGAAAGCGAGGCCTTCCCCGACGAGCTGCTGCGCAGGCTTGCCGAGCTTGGCGACCCCAAGCCGGCGCTCCGCCGCCAGCAGTCGCTGGCGGGCGCCTTGCCGCTCATTCAGGCAGGCCGGGGCGTCACGGTCTACGCCCAGGAGATACCGCTGCCCCAAGACCTCACGCTCGTGCCCCTCGACTTCGCCCCCAACGCACACGTGGGGCTCGTGTGGCTCAAAGACTCCCGCGTGCAGGCCCGACCGTTCAAGGGCTTCGTGGAAGAGGTCGTGCAGATGTACCTGCCCGAGCGCGAGCAGGAAAAGGACATGCGCCGCAGGCAGATGCACAAGGCGAGGGCGGCGATGGGCGCAGGCGAACGAACGCGGCAAAGCGAGGCCGCATGTGCCCGGCTGCTTGAGATGCCCCAAATCCGCGAGGCGCACGTCATCGCATGCTACCTGGCACAGGGCGACGAGCTCGACCTGGGGACGTTCATGCGGGGCGTGTTCGAACTCGACGAGGAGCAGGCCAGCGAAGGCGCAGACATGCGGGGTGATATCCATGCCTCCTCTTGCGCCATCGCGCTGCCTGTGACCCTGCGCGGACCCCAGCTCGCGTTCGTGCGCGTCGATGCGGCTGAGCTGGCCGGCCCCGGCTCGCTCCCCTGCTGCCTGCGCGAGCCCACACGTCCGCTCGACGCGGTCCCGGCCGAGCTGGCCGACCGCCTCATCGACCCAGCCGACATCGACGTCGCCGTGCTGCCCGGCCTCGCCTTCGACACGCACGGCACGCGCCTAGGCTACGGCGGCGGCTACTACGACGCCTGGCTGGGCGGGATGTACAGCGCGGGCGACACGCGTCATGCGCACAAGGCCTACCCGGCCAGCGCGAAACCCGACACCGCCCACCGCAGCCGCCAGCATGCGCCCAAGCACCCCTACCTCATCGGCGTCTGCTTCGACTGCCAGCTCCTACCACCTGAAGCGACCCTCCCCCACGAGCCCCACGACGTCGCGATGGACGCCGTGGTGAGCGACGCAAGGACGTGGCGCGGGGGATGCACCGGGCAGGCTTAGATAATCAATCTGGACAACGCGCTCTGCACGTTCCCATTAAAAAGCTACTGCTCGCTTCGCAAATAGTCTCCAAGATACGGCACCGCAAATGCCACTTCACCACGCCGCGGGGACTCAATCACCCCAGCCGAAATCAACCGGCGACGATACTTCTGCGCATAGTCCGCCGTGGCACCCATCCGCTGCGCGACATCGGCTACTTTGGAGGGTTCGGCGTCTTCGGCCATCGCCTCAAGAAAATCGATGTCACGATCTGAAAGCGTCGCGAGGGTTGTCTGGCAAACATCGTTCTCGAAATCCAGCCGGGCACGTGAAACAGCACGATTGAACACCTCGTCGTCAACTGTGCCACCGCGAGCCTGGAGCACCAACTCGTATCCAATAAGCTGCAACATGTATGGTGAGCCCTGCGTTGCCTGGGCCGCCCTCAGGCACAAGTCGGCCGACACATCCAAACCGAGCTGTCTGAAAGCCTCCATATAGTAAGCGTTGACCTCACGGACATCCAAAGGTCCGAGGCTCACCTTGTTGGCACGGTTGAGAAATGTGAGCACATGATCGTTCAACGTGGCGGAGACAGCACCGGGCAAACCGGCCATGACAAGGGCGACATTGAGACGCTGCCCCACAAGCTCCTGATAAAGCGACACGAGCTGTCTGAGCTCCACGTTGTTTGCCTGGACCTCATCGACCAGGATGAGCACGCCATGCCCTTGATTCGTAAGCCTGCGGCACAGTTGGGTCAGTTTGTACTGCGCGCTCTTTGACTCTTCGACCTCACGGCTGAATTCAAGCCCTATCGAAAACCCCAACGCGCCGGCACTGCCACCGACAAGCTTCGCCTTCGCATCCTTAACAAAACGCGAGCCGTCGTCTTGAATCTTCTCGACTATGCGATTCAGCATGCCCTCGTCCACGACGGTCGGCGACGCGACGACAAACCCTTTTTCATGCGCACGGTCGGCGAATTCCCACAACAAGACGGTTTTGCCGCTGCCTCTCTGGCCGAGCAGGAGCATCGTGCGCTCTCGGCTGCCGGGCATATCATCGAGCCCCCTCATGAAGTCGGCGATGATGGAGCTCCTGCCCACCAGATGGCTCGGGCGATTACCGAATGCCGGTGAAAACACTTTGTCGACCATACGTCGCACCTCGCTCAGGTCATCCTTTTTCCTTTCTTTCCTATTTTTTCCTTTTTTTCCTTTTCGTCAAGCGCGTCGAAGTGCTTCCGCACTCACCCCACCCGCCTGCCATATCTTGTCTTATGCCTGTCCATAAACCGAATGAACGCCTCCACAGCAGGTGAGACGGGAACGTTCATCGGACGGCAGAGGTAATACGTGAGCGCAAACCCATCGAACGGAATGCCGACGACGTCCGTTCCGCGCGTGGCCTCGACATGGTTGCGACAGGTAAGGCCAACGGCACGATTCTCATGCGCCAGCTCAAACGCACGCATAATCTCACCGATGAAACGCACGTTAACCCCCACCCCGCTCCCCTGCGCAGCCAAAACGAAGGGCTCGGTAAGATTTGCCTCCAGATCGAACACGGCGAGGGTCTGCCCTGCAAGGTCTTCCATGGAAAGACGATCCCTGCGCGAAAGCGCGTTCTTCTCGCTTACCCAAAGAAAGTAACTGTCACGTACGAGCTCGTTTGATTGGACCTTGCCGCTCTCAGGCTTCTCCGCGATAACGGCCACATCGCATTCGCCATCCCTCAGCCGACGCAAAACGTCAGAGTTCGTGGACTCACATGCCACGAGGGCTTGGGCATCGGCGCACGAGTCATTAAACTCGTCTATCAACCCCTCCCCCAAATAGCCCAGCGCCCCCGTGATGAAGCCGACCCGAACGAGATGCCGGTCATGGGCAAGCAGCGTCTCAACTTCACGACGCATGGCAGACAGGGAGGCGTTGATTTCAGACGCATGCCCAAGCACGGCCTTGCCATATATGGTGGGTTCCACCACGCCGTCGCTTGTCGAAAACAACGGCGCACCCAGCTCTTGGGAGAGCCGTGACATCGAGCCCGACAGGCCCTGGGCGGAGATGCCGAGCTCGGCGGCAGCGCGGGGAATGTTATGACACCTGCATACGGTCGTAAAATACTGGAATGCCTTGACGTCCACCGACGACCCCCTTCGTCACGAAAACGTTGTGCAAGCCACGGAATTGTACGCCCCTCGGCGGCTGGCATACCACAGCGGTCCGAACTTCCCGTCGCCCTGCGACCGCAGCGCCCACCACCCCTCCGGCCGCTCCTGCCCCAACGCCAACAACATGTTTGACATCCCCAACAATTCGCTCATGAGGTAGCTCCATAACTCCGCCATATCCTTTTGCGCAGCGTGCTGCCAAGGGGAACGGCAGCACGAGACACGTTGAAAGGGGCACTCATGGAACTCAACCGCAGGAAGTTCGTCGCAGGCGGGGCCGCCGCCCTGGCCCTGGGCGCCGTCGCCGGAGCAGGGATGGCCTTGGCAGACGAGGCAAAAGGCGAAGAGACGCCGGGCGATGACATCACCGCCGACACGGAGGACACCGTCGACGTCGTGGTGGTCGGCGCCGGCGCATCCGGAGTCGCAGCCGCAGTTCAGGCGGCCCAGCTGGGCGCCAAGGTCGTGCTCCTTGAGAAGCAGGATATCGTAGGCGGCAACGGCGTGGGCACCGAAGGCCTGTTTGCCGTAGGTTCAGAGATGCAGGAGGGGGCCGGCATCTCCATTGCCTTCAAAGACGTCGTCTCCAAGGAGCAGGAGTTCTTCAACTACCGCGTCAACGCGCTGCTGTGGAAGGACATGACGCGTGCCTCGGGCGACAACATTGAATGGCTCAAGGGGAACGGCGTCGAGTTCGGCGAGGTCAACGACTACAACGGCCTGTGCGAGATCTCCTGCTTCCACTGGTTCAAGGACGGGGCGGGCAACAACTACATCGCCCCCATGGTGGCAAAGGCCGAGGAGCTGGGCACAACCGTCCTCACCGGCACCCCCGCCGTCAAGCTTGAGCAGGACGAGTCGGGCGCAGTCGTGGGGTGCTACGCCCAGGCCGCCGACGGCACCGTCACGCTCTACCGTTGCAGCGCCGTCATCCTCGCGACCGGTGGATATGTGGACGACATCGAGGCCATGAAGGCCCGCGGCTACGCCATGGAGCACTTCACCGTGGAAGGCCTGCCCGGCCATGATGGCGACGGCCTGCGCCTGGCAAAGTCCGTGGGCGGCGTGGACATCACCGACGAATGCTGCATCATGCAGAATCCCAACATCACGGGCGTGCCCTTCTTCAGCACGATGAGCAGCGCCATCACCGGCGGCGGCCCCGTCCTGTGGGTCAACGAGAACGGCGAGCGCTACGTCAACGAAAGCTGCGGCGCCGTGACTCCCGGCAACAACTCCAACGCCATCTTCAACCAGAAACAGTCGTGGATCGTCATGGACCAGGCAATCCTCGACACCAAGGCCGAGGCGACCGAGAACCTGCAAGCCGACGTAGACGCCGCCGTCGAGGAGTGCCCAGCCGACAACATTTACAAGGCCGACACGCTCGAGGAGTTAGCAAGCCTTGCCGGCATCGACGCAGAGACCTTCTGCTCCGAGGTGGAGCGCTACAACGAGCTGTGCAAGGCCGGCGAGGACGACGACTTCAACAAGCCCGCCGAAAACATGGCCGCCATTGAGACGGCCCCCTTCTACATCTTCCGCAACGACTTCGACTTTTGGACGTCCGTAGGTGCCATT
>CAKUKJ010000154.1 GCA_934662525.1 uncultured Coriobacteriales bacterium
GGCCTTGCGGTGTCGTTTTCGGTGGCGGCGCTCCTGCTCGTCATCTTTGCGGTGCTCGGAGTCACGTCGCTGCATGTGGTGCGCGCCAAGATGCCCCGCAAGGCCTGGAAGGCAATCCAGCGCCTGTCGTACCTGATGGTGGCGTTGCTGTACGTGCACATCCTGCTGGTGTTGGGGCGCTCGGCGTTTGCCGGGCATGTCTCCCCGACGGCCTTGGTGGCGCTGGCCGCATACACGGCGATCGTCGGCGCCTATGCGGTGCTGCGCGTGCGCAAGGCGCTGCGTGACAAGGACAGGCGAGAGGGCAGGGCGGCGTCGTGATTGGCACGGCCGTGAAGGAAAGGGGTTTGGAAATGGTTGAGGACAAGGAAGGAACGGGCATCTCGCCGGCCGGCGAGGCGTTCAACCCGTTTGAGGACGGCGAGCGCGACCCCCATGCGATGCCGGGCGAAGACGATGCCGAGCTTGTGGCGCGTGCCAGGCAGGAGGCGGCCGGTGGCCAGTCCGCAGGCGCGGCCGAGCGCATCGCGGCGCTGTTTGCCAAGATGCATGCCGACCGAAAGGCGCTGCTCGCGATCGTGCGCGCCTGCGAGGCCCCCTGCGACGCTGAAGGAGTGGCGCGGGCGGCGACTGCCGCCGCCTCGGGCGTCTCGGTCTATGCCCCCGAGACGCTGCGCCGCTTGCTCGAGGAGGCGGGGGCGCTCGTGTGCGTGGATGCCGCAGGCGAGCCGTATCCCGAGGAGGCGGGCGAGCCCAAGGCGGTCGTCGTCGACGGCGTCGAGTGCCTGGAGCCTGCCGAGGCGCCCGAGCCGCATTGGCTTGCGACCCCCGATGGCTTGGACGCCCTCCAGGCCGACAAGCCGTTGTCGCGCATAGAGGCCTTGTTTGAGGAAAAGTCGGCTTACCTGCCCATTTTCAAGCGCGTGCTCACCTTGTGCGCACAGGAGGGCGGATCTGCCACCAAGACGATTAACGCCGCCGTGGACAACGACCCGCTCGCGCAGAGCCCCCGCTACTACGCCTCGTATTTCACCGAGAGGCTCGAGGGGTGCGACGCGCTTATATGGGACGGCGCCTGGAAGGTGACCGACGCGGGCCTCGAGGCCCTTGAGATGCTGGCCGACGTGGTGGACGAGGGGGCCGTCGCCTAGGGCGCCGGCCGGGTGGATAAGGAGACGGCAGTGACGAAGAAGCTAGGTTTGGGCAAGGAAGTGGCGGCGTCCCCGGTCGGGGGCGACGCCGAGACGGCGCTGGTGCAGGATATGGCGGAGCTTGCGGGCATGGCGCGCCGCCGCGCCGCCGCCTACGCGCTGCTCGCGCGCATCTTCCGGGTGGAGGTCGACCAAGATTTCCTCAAGGAGCTGCGCGGCACGAGATTTCCGGCCAAGACGGGCAACGACGACATCGACGAGGGATACCGCCTCATCGCGTCGTACCTCTCGCATGCAAAAGGCGACGCGCTGACCGAGCTTGCCGTGGACTATGTGCGCGCCTTCATCGGCGGCGGCTTCGACGGGCATGCGGCCGCCTACCCCTACGAGAGCGTCTACACCTCTGAGAAGCGCCTGCTCATGCAGGAGGCGCGCGACGAGGTCCTCGCCATCTACCGAGCCAACGGGCTCGACAAGGCCCCCGAATGGGCCGAGGCTGAAGACCACGTGGCCCTGGAGCTCGAGTTTGAGCGCCTGCTGTGCGAGCGCGCCGCCGAGGCGTTCGACGCGGGCGACGAGGAAGACGCCACGCGCCTGCTGGAGACGCAGCGCGGCTTTGCGCAAGCTCACCTTGCCGCCTGGGTCCCGGCGTTCGTCCACGACGTCCTTCATTTCGCAAAGTCCGACTTCTACCTGGGCGCCGCGCGCCTGCTGCGGGGGTTCGTGCACGAGGACGTCGCGTTCTTGGACGAGTTGCTCGCGGCCGATGCCGCATAAGGCCCACAGCCCATATGCCGTCTCATTTCCCTGTCTGAAAGGAAAAAAGATATGAACCGTCTTTGCCAGAACGTCTCCCGCCGCTCTCTCGTGCAGGCGGCAGGGGCCCTCGCCGGCGCGACTGCGCTTGTCGGCTCCGCCGTCGCTCGTGCCGATGAGGCCGTTGTCGATGGTCAGCAGTATGCGCCCGGCACCTACACCGCCGCCGCATATGGCATGGCGGGCTACGTGCGCGTCAAGGTGACGTTCGACGAGACCTCCATCACCGACATCCAAATCGACGACGAGAACCAGACGGTCGGCGTGTGCGAGGAGGTGTACGCCACGGTCCCTGCGGCCATCCTGGAGTCGCAGTCCCTTGGGGTGGACATGGTCGCCGGCGCCACCATTACAAGCGCGGCCGTCATCTCCGCCGTGTCGCAGTGCGTGGCGCAGGCCGGCGGAGACGCGAAGGCCCTCGCCAAGGTCGAGGCACCTGTGGATGTCGTCGACGAGACGTTCGATTACGACGTCGTGGTGGTGGGCGCGGGCCTCGCTGGCCTCTCCAGCGCCATAAAGGCCGCCCAGGACGGCGCCCATGTGGCGCTTGTCGAGAAGCAGGGCGTCATGGGCACGGCCGTGTTCTCCAGCGGCATCATGTACATCGCCCAGGAGGAGTCCGGCATCGACGACATGTACGACCGCTGGATGGCCGATGCGGTCACTACCTGCGAGTATCCCACGGCCGAGCGCGTGCGCGCCCTGTGCGAGGTGAGCCCGGAGGTCTACTCGTTCTTGGGCGACATGGGCTTCGCCTACACGATGGGTCTGAACGGCAACCTCATGCCCGTCCCCTCAACCGGCATCCTGCGCAACCTTGTGCCCATCAAGCTCGGCACCAAGGCGCCGCACGCCAAGGGCGGCGAGGCGATGATGCGCGCGATGCAGGCAAAGTGCGCCGAATACGGCGTCGACGTGTACATGGACACCCCGGTGACGGGGCTGCTCACGGCCGAGGACGGCTCGGTTGCGGGCGTCGTGTGCGACACGAAGGCAGGAGTGAAGACGTTCAACGCCCCCGCCGTGGTGCTTGCAAGCGGCGACTACAGCCGCAACACCGAGCTCGTTGAGAAGTACTGCCCCGAGTCGGTCAACGACATCACCTCAACGGCTTCGGGCAACACCGGCGAGTGCATCGAGATGGCGGTCGAGCTGGGCGCGGCGGTGTACGAGTCGCAGCAGGCCATGAGCGGCTCGCTTGCCTTCGACCCCGCCAACATGCCCGTGTGCGGCCAGCCCTTCGACGAGTTCCCCTTCACGTGCATGCTCGTGGATTACTCCGGCGTGCGCAAGGTGCGCGAAGACGCGCCGAACAACCACGTGCAGCACCAGTACTTCAAGGACCCCGAGCGCCCCTGCGGCGGCTGGGCCGTCATGGACGCCACGCAGGCGCGCAATGTCTGGATCATGGACGACCTGCTTGCCTATACCGAGAAGGGCATGCACAACGTGCAGGCATACAAGGCGGACACCGTCGAGGAGCTGGCCGAGAAGATCGGCGTTGACCCGGGCACCCTTTCCGAGCAGCTTGCCTCCTACAATGCGGCATGCGAGGCGGGGGAGGATGCTGAGTTCGGCAAGGACCCCGAGTACCTTGTGGCGCTCGACACCCCGCCCTACTATGCGGTGCTGTCTTACAGCATCATCCGCGCCATCGCCGGCGGAATCGTGACCGACGGCGACTTTGCCGTCGTGCGCGAGGACGGCTCTGAGATTGCGGGCCTGTACGCTGCGGGCATTGTGAGCAGCCGCGAGTACTGGGGCGACTACTACCCCGGTGCCATGGCCATCGCCCTGTGCTCTCACGGCGGCTACATGGCCGGCCGCAATGCCGCAGCTTACGCGCTGGGGAAGTAGGTCGTGCGGCATACGGTCTAGCGGGCTTTTGGAAAGGCTGCTTTCAGGAAGCCCGCGCCACTTGCCGGTGTCTGCGGTGAGCGCGGACGCAGCGTTTGAGCATGCTGCTTTCTAGCCGTGTGCATCCCTCGATGTCTTATGGGGGTGCACACGGCTGTTCTCGTATATGGAGCACGTCCGATTGGCAACGCTTCGCTAAGCGTCTGCCCGCTGTGCCTCCGGCTCCTCCCTGGCCACGCCCACCATTTTGCCGGAGAAGCTCACGCCCCAGCGCGCGACGCCGTTGCCGTGCAGGCCCGCCCCGTAGCGCTTGGCGATCGCCTGGCCCAGGGCAACCTCGCGGGCATGCGCGGTGAGCGAGTCTTGGTCGGAGATGTCCTTGCCTGCCGCATTGCGGGCGCGCTTCACCTCGATGGCGATGACGGGCAGGCGCTCGGCGTTTTCGGGCGTGGGCTCAAGAAGGATGTCGGAGTACCCCAGGCCGGTCTCACGGTTTGAGGTCGGGTATTGGTAGCCCGGCACGTCGTAGAGCATCCCCATGAGCAGCATGTGGCACAGCGCCTCGTACGCGAGGTCGCGAAAGGAGGGGGATTCCTCCAGGATGGCGTTGAGCACCTCCTGCATGCGTGCGGCGTTGCCTTCGAGCAGGGATTCGTGCAAATCGCGCAGACGAGTCCCGGTTGCCAACCTGGTCGCCCGCTCAAGGAACTCGCGGTCGAACAGGTCGCGCACCTCGTAGTTGGGCAGGCGGAGCCGGCGGGTCAGGCGCGAGTCTTCAGGGCGCTGCACATCGTCGGTCGTGAGGTACCCACCCAGATAGAGCTGGCTCCAGGTGGCGGCGCTGTCCGAGTCTATCTCTCCAAACACAACCTGCATATCGAGGGGCGCCTCGACGACGCCGCCCTGGGCGAGCGTCTGCAGCTGGGCGTTGAGCGCCTGGTCGGCCCGCTGGAACAGCCTGGTCACCACGGCGTTGCCGCTCGTGTTTGTCCAGTAGGGCTGGGCGACGCGGTCTTGCAGGTAGCGCAGGGTCGAGATGGGGTTGTATACGCGGATGCCGCCGAAGCAGTAGCCGTCATACCAGTCGCGCATCTCGGCGATTTTCTCGCTGGTCAGGCCCATGTAGCGGGCCAGCGCCTCCGCCTCGGCCTCGGTGAAGCCGAACGACTCGGCATGGCGCTCGCTCAGGGGCGTGTCCACCACAAGGTTGTTGAGGTCGGAGAAGATGGACTCCTTCGAGACGCGCTGCACGCCCGTGACGCACGCCAGGCGCAAATCGACCGTACCCTTGAGCGCGTCGGTGAGCCAGGAGCGCATGAACCGCGTGGCTTCCTCGCGAAATCCGCCCAGGTAGCCCTCGGTGATGGGCCGGTCGTACTCGTCGATGAGAATGACGGTCTCCGTGCCGTGGTATTGGTGCAGGACCGTGGAAAGCCAGGCGAGGGAGCGAGAAAGCTCCTCGTCGTTTGCCTGGCCGACGGCAAGGCGCTCGAACAGGGATTGTTCATTTGCGAAGAGGCGGTTGCTGTCATACAGATATCGATGGCGCACATATTCCCTTGCCACGGCGTTCGCGACCCGCCCGCGCACCTCGTTCCAGCTTGTGCCGTTCGCGCCACCCAGCGTGAGGTAGATGACGGGATGCGCTCCCTGCTCGCTGCGGTAGTACTCGCCCTCATCCCAGATGGCAAGGTTCTCGAACAGGTTGCGCCTGTCGGGGATGGCCCCCTCGACAGGCGCCTCGAAGAAGCACTGGAGCATGCGCATGGCGAGCGACTTGCCGAAGCGCCTCGGCCTGCAGAAGAGGGTCGTGCTTCCTTGCACGGTATCGAGCAGGTCGCGTATGAGCAGCGTCTTGTCGACATAGACGCCCGTGCGCACCACGGCATCGAAGTTCTCCACCCCGATGGGCAAGGCCCTCTTGCCCCTATTGTCTATGATGCGCGGGGCGCCCGTGCCCTCGATCGACCCGTTGCACATACCGGCCTCCCATCCATGTCAATCAGCGGCACGATTGTACCTGCTTGTAGAGATGGATGCCGTGAAGAAGCGCCCTGCTCGCTGAAATGCGCGAAAAGGGGAACGGTTTGAGGAAGGGGGCCGCGTCTCGTTGTGCAACCTTGCCGGTTGGTTCGGCTTGCTTGCTGAGGGATGCTCCTGAACATGACAGGCCTATAACCAGCCGTCAATTCTATGAATACCGAAAAGCCTTTAAACCAGCAGGCAGAATGCCTATACTCTCCATCCGTCAACACGCAATCACGCAAACGACGTCAATTGTCTATCGTCTTTCGGCATATCTGACCCAGGCGATATGGAAACGAGAGGAACGCACGATGACCGACCCCAAGCACGCCTATCACTTCGAGACCCTGCAGACCCACGC
>CAKUKJ010000155.1 GCA_934662525.1 uncultured Coriobacteriales bacterium
GGCTCCAAGGCCATCGAGCAGCTCCCCGACGAGATCGTGGCCGCCAACGGCACCGAGGGCGTCGACGCCGTCTCCGGCGCCTCCGTCACCTCCAAGGCCATCTTCACGGCCGTTGACGCCGCCCTCGAGCAGGCGAAGTAAGCACTGTCTACGTGCTCAAACTGTTCTGGTGAGGCCATTCGACTCGGCGCCTCGCATGGAATGGGATGATTACACCTGGGGTGCGGCGCTCAACGCGCCGCGCCCCTTTCGCGTATAGTTGCCCCGTCGTAGCTCGGGGCTGCAAAAGGCCTTTCGGGCACACACGGGAAGAGGGATCAATGATCCAGATAGAACGTCTCAACAAGGTCTTTGGGGAGGGCACCGACAACCCCCATCACGTCCTTCATGACATCGACCTCACCGTCAACGACGGCGACGTCTTCGGCATCATCGGCTCGTCGGGCGCAGGCAAGTCCACGCTTGTGCGCTGCATCAACCTGCTGGAGCGCCCCACTTCTGGTCGCATCCTTATCGACGGCCAAGACGTGAGCGGCTACACCGGCAAGAAGCTGCTCGACCTGCGTTCCTCCATCGGTATGATCTTCCAGAACTTCAGCCTGTTCCAACAGCGCACGGTGCTTTCCAACGTCATGTTCCCCCTGGAGGTTCACGGCGGCATGTCGAAGGCCGACCGCGTCAAGCGCGCCCGCGAGCTGCTCGACTTGGTGGGACTTGCCGACAAGGAGCGCCACTATCCCGTGCAGCTCTCCGGCGGCCAGCAGCAGCGCGTCGCCATCGCCCGAGCGCTTGCCAACAACCCCAAGATCATGCTGTGCGACGAGGCCACGAGCGCGCTTGACACGCGTACCACGGTGGGCGTGCTTGAGCTTCTCGGCAACATCAACAGGGAGCTCGGCGTCACGATGATCATGATCACCCACTCCCTGGCCGTGGCGCAGAAGGCATGCAACCGCATCGCCGTCATCGACGCCGGCCGTATCGTGGAGGAGGGCCCCACGAAGAGCGTTTTCCAGAATCCCCAGAGCTCGGTCACAAAGGCCCTGCTCGAGTACGACTCCATCGTCGCGAGCTCGCAGGCCGACGACGCTGCGAAGGAGGCTTAAGCCATGGACGCCATCGTATCCACCGTGCAGACCTTCATCGACACCTACGGCAGCCTCATGGCCAAGGGCGTGGGCGACTCCATCGTGATGACGGGCGTCAGCGTGCTGCTCGCCTATGTGGTGGGTATCCCGCTGGGCGTCATCCTCATCATCACGGCCAAGAACGGCCTGCATCCCAAGCCCGTGCTCAACGCCGTGCTCGGCTGGATCGTGAACGTGTTCCGCTCGGTGCCCTTCATCATCCTGCTCGTGCTCATCATCCCGTTCACGCGTATGGTCGCCGGCACCTCGCTGGGCGTGCCGGGCGCCATCGTGCCGCTCACGGTGGCTGCCATCCCCTTCGTCGCCCGCATGGTGGAGCAGAGCCTGGCCGACATCGACGGCGGCCTTGTGGAGGCGGGCCAGTCGTTCGGCGCCAACACCTGGCAGCTCGTGACGAAGGTCTATCTCAAGGAGAGCCTGCCGTCGCTCATCCGCGGCGCGGCCATCACGTTCATCACGCTGTTCGGCTATGCTGCCATGGCGGGCTGCGTGGGCGCCGGCGGCCTGGGCGACATCGCCATCCGCTATGGCTACCAGCGCTACAAGATGGATGTCATGATCGTCTCCGTGGTGCTGTGCATCGTGCTCGTGCAGATCATCCAGTCGGCTGGCGACATCATCGCCCGCAAGGTGGACAAGCGTACGAGGTAGGCTTGCCCTCAGATGGTTCGCGCGCCCCGCTTGCTTCACGCCGGCGGGGCTTTTTTGTGCGCGGCGCGCCTGAGGAGGCCAGATGCCCTACACTGGTGGGAGCAAATATTGCGCCGCATGCCAAGGAGCCCGCATGGAGTCGTTGTATCGCAAGTATCGCCCGCAGACGTTCGAGAGCATGGTGGGGCAGAAGCATATCGTCTCGACCCTGCAGAACGCCCTGGCAGACGGGCGCATGGCCCATGCCTACCTCTTCACGGGCCCGCGCGGTACGGGCAAGACCACCACGGCACGCCTTTTGGCGAAGGCCCTCATGTGCGAGGCGGGTGGCGGCGGCCCCACGGCGCATCCCGACGGCACGTGCGAGCAGTGCCTCGAGATTGCGCGCGGCACGCACCCCGACGTCTATGAGCTCGACGCTGCCTCGCGCACCGGTGTGGACAACGTGCGCGACGAGATCATCAACCGTGTCGCTTTCGCCCCAACGCAGGGCCGCTACAAGGTCTACGTGATCGACGAGGTGCACATGCTCACCACGGCGGCGTTCAACGCGCTGCTCAAGACGCTGGAGGAGCCGCCCTCGCACGTGGTGTTCGTGCTGTGCACCACCGACCCGCAGAAGATTCCCGAGACGGTGCTGTCGCGCTGCCAGCGCCTGGAGTTCCATCGCATCTCCGATGCCGACATCGCCGAGCGGCTTGAGTTCGTGTGCAAGTCGGAGGGCTTCGAGTACGACAGCGAGGCGCTTGCCCTGGTTGCCCGCCATGCCCGGGGCGGTCTGCGCGATGCCCTCTCCACGCTTGAGACGCTCTCGGTGCATGGCCGTGGAAGCGTGCGCATCGAGGACGCGCGCGAGCTTTTGGGCGAGGTGGCCGACGACACGCTGTCGGGCATGGCCGAGCTTGTGGCGGCCCGCGACGTGGCCGGGTGCTTTGCGCGCGTGGCCGAGATGAGCTCGCGCGGCATGGACATCGAGCAGTACGTGCGCGACTTCACGCGCCATATGCGCAATGTCTACGTGGCGGCTGTGGCGGGCAAGGACGCGCTGCATGACGTGCCGAATGCCGACGAGTTCGCAGCTCAGGCCGGGGCCTTCGGTGGCGCCGACCGGCTTGCGTACATATTGGACTTGCTCGGCGGCTTGGAAGATGCCCTGCGCACCTCCACCGACCAGCGCCTCGAGTTCGAGGTGGCGCTGACGAGGATGGCTCGCCCGAAGGCCGACTTGTCGCTGGAGGCCCTGGCTGCGCGCGTGGAGGCGCTTGAGACCGAGCTTGCCGCCGTGAAGGCCGGCGGTGTGGCGATTGCGGGCGGGCAGGGGAGTGCGGCAGCCCAGCCGAGTGTGGGCACGCCGGCCGCCGCGTTTGCTGGCGTGTCGGCACAGACGAGTGTGGGGGCACAGGCTGCCGTGCCTTCGGGCGCGGCCGGCCGACCCGGCGTGGAAAAGTTGCCTGCATTTGCCCGCATGCCGCAGCAGCCTGCCGCCGCGCCTGTCTCCGTCAGTGCCGGCAACGCTGTTTCGCCTGTGACGCGGCAGCCTGCTCCGCAGGTGCCTTATGCGTCTGGCAATGCCCCGTCGCCTGCCCGCATGTCGCAGCAGCCTGCCTCTTCGGCCCAGTCTGCGAGCACGCCGGCCTCCCAGCAAGTTGCACCTGTGCGCCCGGCTGCCCAGCCTGCTGCGGCATCCGGTGCCCCGCAGGCGCCTGATGCTCGTTGGGGCCAAATCTGCCAGGAGGCATGCGCCCTCTTTATGCCGGTGAGCGCGCTGCTCAACAAGGCGACGGGCTACTTCGACGCCGATGGCACGCTTGTCGTCGTGAACCAGGGCTCAGACTTCGTGGCCAAGCAGCTTCAGCGCGACAACCCCATGAACGCCCTCAAAAAGGCCGCCGAGAAGGTCATGGGCCGCGCGGTGCCCATTCGCATCATGGGGGCCGGCGCTGCACCCGCTCGCGGTGCCCAGCCTGTCGCCGTCCAGCAAAATGCCCGCCCGGCGACCACGTTCGGCCCCGCCCCTGCCGTCGTTCGGCCCCCCATGGGCGGCGTCGGAAGCCAAGCGCCTTCTGCCGCCCGTCCGGGGTTTGGCGCAGCTATGCAACAGCCTTCGGGTGCCGTCTCCCAGCAGCCTGCTGCGCATCCGGGCACGGACGCGCTTCCCGCATTCGCGCGCATGCCCCAAAAACCCGCCGCGCAGTCCGCACCGGCCGCCCCTGCTCGCGATGCCGCCTTGCCTGCATTTGCCCGCATGCCGCAGACAGGTGCACCTGCCAATGCATCCGCCCCACAGCCCGGTGCCCCTGCGGTCTCCCAGTCTCAAGTCCCGGCTCCTGTCGATGATGCCCCTGCCTTCGAGTTCGCGCCCGACGACATGTACGACGGCTACCAGGATGCTTCGGCCGATGTTCCTGCCGACGGCTATGGCGCCCCGTGGGACGAGCCAGCGCCCACCCCTCAGCCTGCGCCTGCAGCTGCTCCGGCCCCGCACGGCGCTCAGGCACCCGCCCGGTCGACTGCTCCCGCCGGCCCCGCCGCGACACCCGCGTCGACTCAGGCGGTCGGATTCCAACCCGCTGCCGCACCGACGCCTGCCGCGCCTGCTTTCCAGCAACAGCGCCCCGCGGCCTTCGGCTCGGCCCCTGCCGCTCAGCCTCAGTCCGCACCCTCGTCGCCTACCGCTGCGCCGTCTGCGCAGCCTCCCGCAGGCGAGGACCCTACCGCCTGGCTCTCCCAGCTCCTCGAAGCCGGCTTCGGCCAGCCAGTTAAGGTGACTCGCGAGTAGCTTTCATCCTGCAAACCCAGCCTACTCCAACGCCGCCCGCCCGACTCATCTCGGGCGGGCGGCGTTTTTTAGTCTGTGTCTAGTAAGTCCGTCCATTCTCGTTCTTCCGCTCGGCGTATTCATTTCATCTCGCTAAACTGTCACTCATAGTTACAGTTCTTGCCAAAATCTGTCACTCAAAATTACAGTTTGAGCTACAATGCCTTCATCCCAAAGTCTCATTCGCCAAGTTCGATGATGGGGGTGCATGCTCGTGGCTCAGATCAAACCAACGATTCGCCTGCTCATCCAGGACTTCCATCAGTCCGTGTTGCCGTCTGTTCGCGACGGTCTCGTCCCACGCGAGCTTTCGTTGGGAAAGGTGCTTCCGCCCAAGATTGGCAACCTTGTCAAGGTTGTGACGGGTATGCGCCGCAGCGGCAAAACCTTTCGCCTTTACCAGGCTATACTTGACCTGCTAGACAGCGGTGTTTCTGCGGAAAGAATTTGCTACTTCAACTTCGATGACGAGCGTCTCAAACCCTATCCTGCGGATATCGTCTCGCAGGTGTTCGAGACGTTTTACGAGCTGCATCCCGAGGCGCGCTCCGAGGGTGCGTTCATATTCCTCGACGAGGTGCAGGATGTCCCCCAGTGGGAGCTTGCCGCACGCAGGGTTGTGGATACCGAGAAAGTGACGATGTACTTCACGGGCTCTTCTTCGCGTTTGCTGTCTGATGACATTGCAACGGAATTCAGGGGTCGCTCCATTGCCTATGAACTGTCGCCCTACAGCTTCGCGGAGTTTCTCCGCTCAAGGGGCGTTGCTGTTCCGATGGGCGCAGAGCTTGATTCAAAAACGGTGGCCTCACGGCTCAAGGGCGTATATCGGGACTATCTCTTAGAGGGTGGTTTCCCTGCCATATCGAGCCTCGACGAAATGGAGCGCGTCCAGGTGCTCCAGAGCTATGCCCAATTTACCGTTGCGCGTGATTTGGTCGAGCGACATGGCTACACTAACGCGGCTTTCGTGCGCAATCTTGCGCGAAGCGTCGTGGCGTCTTCTGCTCGGGACTTTTCTATCAGCAAGGCTCACAACCAGGGTCTTTCCTCGGGTTATTCGCCTGGGCGCGAGAAGATAGGACAGATGCTCGACGCCATGGAGGACGCGCATCTGTCGTATGGCGTCTACGACTTCTCCCGCTCGCTGCAACGCAGCCGGTTGCGTGGTTTCAAAGAGTATGCGGTTGATACGGGCCTCTTCTATGCCATGAGCCCTGCGAGCACCGATGGACTTACGCGTGCTCTTGAGACGTCGGTCTACCTCGAACTTCGACGCCGCAGGCAAACCGGCAGACGCGGTGAAGTCTCCATGCTCAAGCTTCCCAGCGGCAAGGAGGTCGATTTCATCTGGGGAGACGAGGCCTTCGGCGAGGCCGGCAACTCCACCAAGGCCCTCGCCGTCAGCTACGCGGCGGCCGCCACCACCGCCGGGCGGACCGGCAGCACCCTGCCCGCCACGCTGGTCATCGCCGGGCACTCGGCAGGCGGCGACGCTGCCACCTACATCGCCAACCGGCTGCGCACCACGTTCCCGGCGACCTTCGCCAACCTGAAGTACCTGCAACTGCTCGAC
>CAKUKJ010000156.1 GCA_934662525.1 uncultured Coriobacteriales bacterium
CGTGCGATGGGTTCTCAGGCGTGCGTGCACCTCATCGACATGCGCCCCGGTGCGTCCACCTCTCCCGACTCCTTCGAGGCCGACGCCCTGGCCGCCTTCAAAGAGGGCGATGGGGAATATTTCGGCGTCGCGGCCTGGCAGGGCGCCGTCTCCTATCGCTATGTGCAGGCATTCCCCGACCTCGCGGGCGCGGTGAGCGTCGTAATCCCGCTTTCCAACTACACTCAGGCCCACTCCGACGCCGTCCTGCTCTTCATGGGGCTGTTCGTCATTTTGGCAATAGAGCTCGTCGCATGTATCGTCGTCGCCCTCCACAAGCTTGTGAGCAGGCCTTTGGAGGAACTCTCTCGCGCGGCCGTTGAAGTCGGCGAGGGGGATTTTGGGGGAAAGCTCGGAAGCGGCGTCGCCTTCGGCGAGGTCGCGCACCTGAAGGCCGACCTTGCGCTTATGGAGGCCCAGCTCAAGGAGTCGCACGACGAGCTGGAGTCGCGCGTGCGCGAGCGCACCCATGAGCTTGAGCAGGCAAACGCCCGTCTCAAGGAGGAGGTCGAGTACAAGACGACGTTCCTGTCCACCATGAGCCATGAGCTGCGCACCCCGCTTGCCAGCATCAGCGCCTATGCCGAGGTGGCGCTGCGCGAGGGCCGCATCACCGACGAACGCGACGTCAAGCTGCTCGAGGGCGTCAAACGCAATGCCAAGACGCTCCTGCTCGCCATCAACAACACGCTTGACGCGGCGAGCATCGAGGCACATCGCTTTGCGCTCGACCCGGTCGAGACCGACCTGTACGACATCGTGAACGCGGTCGACGCGGTCGCGGCCCCCATCGCCGCCGAGAAGTCCATCTCCTGGGAGCTCGAGGTGCCCGACGACCTCCCGATGGTCAAGGTAGATCCGGGCGTCGTGCACAAGGTGGTCATGAACCTGGTGGGCAACGCCCTCAAGTTCTGCGGCGATCCCGGTCGCGTGCGCCTCTCGATACGGGTCGAGGCCCTGGACCGGTCCGGCAAGGCCGAGCTGATCGTCAAGGTCGCCGACAACGGGATCGGCATTCCCGAGCGGGACCTCAAGGTCATCTTCGAGCGTTTCCGCCAAGCCGACCAATCCATCTCGCGCAAGTACGGCGGCTCGGGCCTGGGCCTGTCGCTTGTCAGGGAGCTTTGCGGGCTCATGGGCGGGCAGGTGCATGTGGAGAGCCGCGTCGGCGAGGGCAGCACGTTCACCGTCGAGGTTCCCGTCGAGGTTGTTTTAGAATACTAGCAAGCCACATGGGCGTGCCTTCGGGCCCGCCTGACTGAGTAGATACGGGGGAGCGCCATGAAGGTGATGCTTGTAGACGACGAGCCGGGTTTTCACGTCCTCGTGCAATCGGTGTGCGAGGGGGCCGGCCACGAGTTTCTCGGCGTGCAGGACTCGCGCCGGGCGATAGAGGCGTTCAAGGGGTTCTCCCCCGATGTCGTCCTGCTCGACATCATGATGCCCTACGTCGATGGCTACCAGGTGTGCGAGCAAATTCGCGCGCTTGACGCCGACGTGCCGGTCGTGTTCCTGTCGGCCAAGGGGTCGGTTCCCGACAAGCGCGGGGCCTTTGCGCGCGGGGCCGACGACTACCTCGTGAAGCCCTTCGACGCCGAGGAGCTTCTCATGCGCCTCGACGCCCTGCAGCGTCGCTCGCAACGTGCCAAGGCACCCCTCGGGGCCCCGACGGGCGAGGCCCTGCGTGTGGGCGACTTCGAGTTCGACTCGGTGCGCCAGGCCCTCACGTTGGGAGGCGCGTCGGTGCAGCTCACGCCCAAGGAGTTCCAGATCCTCTACACGCTGGCGCTCAAGCCCGACACAGTCATGAGCAAGGAGGAGCTCATCGAGGCGGTCTGGGGCCGTGAGTACCTCGACGATGCCATCTCCATCGCCGTCTATGTGCGCAAGATCAGGGAGAAAATCGAGCAAAACCCCGCCAAGCCGCGCTATCTCAAGACGGCGTGGGGCATGGGCTACTCTTTCTCCATCAAATAAGTGGCATTCTATCGAGTTCTAAAGTCTTTGATTGTTCTGTGCGCATCTTCTGGTAGACTATCATGGTTTTTCGTCTAGGCGGGCGTGGCGGAATTGGCAGACGCGCTGGATTTAGGTTCCAGTGGGTAACACCCGTGAAGGTTCGAGCCCTTTCGCCCGCACCATTCGTCAGTGCAATCGTGCACCCGGATCTGATCAGTTGGAGGAACGTTGCAAACTTCGGCAGAGCGTCTTGAGAACAATGTGGTCGAGGTCAGCGTCACCGTTGACGCCAAGGCTGTGGACAAGGCCATTGCCGACACGTACAAGGAGCTGGCCAAGAAGTATCGCTTCCCGGGCTTCCGCCCCGGCAAGGCCCCTCGTCCCGTGATCGACAACAACATCGGCAAGGATGCCGTCATGGGCCAGGCCACCGAGGCCGTCGTCAACGACGCCGCCCCGAAGGTGCTTGAGGCCGAGGACATCGTGCCCGTGGGCGACCCCAACTTCACCGATGTCAAGCCGGTCGAGGGCGGCAAGGATTTCTCCTTCAAGGTGCGTTACACCGTGCGTCCCGAGCTCACCCTGACTTCCTATGAGCCCGTCGAGATCACGCTTCCCTCCGAGGAGGCCACCGAGGCCGAGATCACGGCCCAGATCGACACCTTCCGCGGCTACCTCGGCAAGTACGAGGACATCGAGGGCCGCCCCGTCGAGGCCGACGACTTCGTCTACATCAAGGTCAAGGGCGGCGAGAACATCGAGAAGATCAACTTCGAGAACCGTCTGTACCACCTCGGCCAGGGCCAGATGCCCGAGGGCTTCGACAAGGGCCTCATCGGCATGAACGTCGCCGAGACCAAGGAGATCGAGTTCGAGATTCCCCAGCAGGCCGAGGAGGGCAAGAACGCCCCCGAGCCCAAGGTCGCCAAGGCCGAGGTCACGGTCAACCGTCTCGTGCAGCACGTCCTGCCCGAGCTGACCGACGAGTTTGCTAAGAACAACTTCGGCTTCGACGACGTCGAGGCCATGCGTGCCGCCATCGCCAAGGAAATCGGCCAGCAGAAGAAACAGGCGCTGCCGCAGATCAAGGAGAACCGCGTCACCGGCAAGCTCGCCGAGCGCCTTGAGGGCGAGCCCACCCCTGCCTACACGCAGACCATCTTCCAGGAGCTTGGCCAGAACTTCCTGATGCAGCTCGGCAACCAGGGCACGAACCTCGACAACTGGCTCGTTGCCAACGGCATCACGCAGAGCCAGTTCATGGCCGACCTGCAGCATCAGGCCAGCGACATCGCCCGCGAGTCCCTCGCCCTCGACGCCCTCGTGCGCGAGCAGGGTCTCGAGGCCACCGATGAGGATGTCGACGAGGAGTTCAAGAAGGCCGGCGTTCCCGATTGGGAGGCTTCCAAGGCCGAGTTCGAGGCCGACGGTCGCCTGCCTGCCATCCGTGTCTCCATTCGTCGCAACAAGGCCATCGATTGGCTGCTGAACTCCGCCGTCGTGACCATCTCCGACGAGCCCGAGCAGCCTGCTGAGGCCAAGGCCGAGGAGAAGCCTGCCGAGGAGGCCCCCAAGAAGAAGACCACGCGCAAGCGCACCACGAAGAAGGCTGCCGAGGAGGCGCCGGCTGCCGAGGGCGAGGCTGCTCCCGCCGAGGAGGCCCCCAAGAAGAAGACCACGCGCAAGCGCACCACGAAGAAGGCCGAGGAGGCCCCTTCCGAGGAGGCTCCCGCCGCTGAGGACAAGGCCGAGTAAACCTTTTCCTCATCTGGTCACACTCTAGGGAGAGGGCCTGTACGGGCCTTCTCCCTTACATGTATCTTAGGCATCGATTATTCGGAGGTCCGCGGATGGCTTTTTTGCAGACTCCTAGCTCGTCACTGGTTCCTTATGTCATAGAGCAGTCCCCGCGAGGCGAGCGCAGCTACGACATCTTCTCGCGCCTGCTCAACGACCGCATCGTCTTCTTGGGCGAGGAGGTCACCGACGTCAGCGCCAACCTCGTCGTTGCCCAGCTGCTGCACCTCGAGAGTCAGGACTCTGAGAAAGACATCTCGCTGTACATCAATTCCCCGGGCGGGTCGGTCACCGCTGGCCTCGCCATTCTCGACACGATGAACTACATCAAGTGCGACGTGTCTACCATCTGCCTGGGCGAGTGCGCGTCCATGGGAGCCGTGCTGCTTTCTGCCGGCGCAAAGGGCAAGCGCTACTGCCTGCCCAATTCCATGGTGCTCATCCATCAGCCTTCCGGCGGCGCCAAGGGCCAGCAGACCGAGATTCAGATCGTCGCCGATTTCATGCGCAAGACGCGCGACCGCCTGAACAAGATCCTTTCTGTCAACACCGGCCAGCCGCTTGACGTCATCGAGCGCGACACCGAGCGCGACAACTACATGACGGCCGAGGAGGCCATGGCCTACGGCCTGGTCGACAAGGTCATCGTCGATCGTTCCACCTTGGCGACCACGAACGGCGAGGCATAAGACCGCATGGACATGGAATTCATGAACCCCGGTGTGCACTGCTCGTTCTGCGGTCGTTCGCGCGATGAGGTGGACAAGCTCGTCTCCGGCCCCAGCGGCGTCTACATCTGCGACGAGTGCATCGAGGCCTGCGTGGAGATGCTGCACGAGCATGAGATGGGCGAGCAGCAAGACAACGGCATCGACCTCACGAACCTCCCCACTCCTCATGAGATCTTCGAGGAGCTCTCGCAGTACGTCATCGGTCAAGACGACGCCAAGCGCGCGATGAGCGTGGCGGTGTACAACCACTACCGCCGCATCGCCACCGGCCAGGAGCCCGACGACGGCGACGTCGAGCTGGCCAAGAGCAACATCCTCGTGCTGGGCCCCACCGGTACCGGCAAGACCCTGCTTGCGCAGACGCTTGCGCGCTTCCTGCGCGTTCCCTTCGCCATCGCCGACGCCACAAGCCTCACCGAGGCCGGCTACGTCGGCGAGGATGTCGAGAACATCCTGCTCAAGCTCATCACCGCCGCCGACGGCAACGTGGAAAAGGCGCAGCTCGGCATCATCTACATCGACGAGATAGACAAGATCGCCAAGAAGGCCGAGAACCTCTCCATCACCCGCGACGTCTCGGGCGAGGGCGTGCAGCAGGCGCTGCTCAAAATTCTTGAGGGCACCGTCGCAAGCGTCCCCCCGCAGGGCGGCCGCAAGCATCCCCAGCAGCAGCTCATCCCCATCGACACGACGAACATCCTGTTCATCCTCGGCGGCGCGTTCGTCGGCCTCGACCAAATCGTTGCCGAGCGCATCGGCAAGCGCGGCGTCGGCTTCAATTCCTCGCTTTCCGATAAGGCGAGCCAGAATTACGACGAGCTGATGAGCAAGGTTCTGCCTGAGGATTTGCACAAGTTCGGCATGATTCCCGAGTTTGTGGGCCGCGTCCCCGTCATCACGCAGACGCGAGGCCTCTCAGAGGAAGACCTCATCCCGATTCTCACGCAGCCCAAGAACGCCTTGGTCAAGCAGTATCAGCGCATGTTTGCCATGGAGGGCTGCAAGCTCACATTTACCGAGGAGTCGCTGCACGCCATCGCCCATAAGGCAGTCGAGCAGAACACCGGCGCACGCGGCTTGCGCGCCATCTGCGAGAACGTCCTGCAGCAGACCATGTACGACCTGCCCAGCGAGCCCGACGTCGAAGAGGTCATCGTGACGCGGGACAGCGTCGAGGGAAGCGAGGCCCCCACGCTCGTCCGCGGCGCCAAACAGGCCGACCCGGCGCAGCTGGCTTAACGCAGCCGCCATCTATGCCCGGGAGGCCATGCGCGCCCCCGGGCATTTTTTATCCGTTCGACCAACAAAGCCCAAGATAGAGCATGTGACCCGGCGTTAAGGAGCCATTGTGGAAGAGATGCCTAAGAATTACGACCCGCAAGAGGTGGAGCCCCAGCTCATCGACATGTGGATGGAGGCCGGCGCCTACCGTCGCTCCAAGGGCGTGGGCGACTGCACAGTCACCATCCCGCCTCCCAACGTCACGGGCATGCTCCATATGGGCCACGCCCTCGACGACACCATTCAAGACACCATCATCCGCTACAATCGCATGAAGGGCGTCTCGTCGCGCTGGATTCTCGGCACCGACCATGCCGGCATCGCCACACAGACCAAGGTGGACAAGAAGCTCAAGTC
>CAKUKJ010000157.1 GCA_934662525.1 uncultured Coriobacteriales bacterium
GCCCGCCGCCTGCTCGACGGCCTTGCGAGCGAGTGCGCGTCAATGCCCGCCTGCTCTGCCGTCGTCAAGCGAATCCAACAGACCGGGGGCCGCGATGGGTTCTACACCTTCTTCGCTTAGCCCGGACAAGTGGTATGTGCGCCTTGTGGGCGAGGCGGGCGAGCCGTCGGCCATAAGCGAGCTTTTCAATCTCGCGCAGGTTCCACGCGAGGTGGAGATTTGCCAGGAGGGCTGTGTCGTTGAGGACGGAGCGTACAAGCTCGTGATGTTCGGCGATGTCGCCGATGCGGTCGAGCGTGCGAGCGTTTCCATCGACGGCACCGATTATGAGCTGGATGTCGAGACGCCTGAGACGCCCTCGACATCGTGCGCCGAGCCTCTGTGCCGGGCGGGGATGATGTCGTGCGTGTTGTCTCCCATCTCAGACTCGGGCATCTTCGAGCTGTCCTATGCGCTTGTGCGTCTCGAGGTCACCCTGCTGTTGCGAGACGGCCAAGAAGTCGTGCTGGGCAGTTTGGACATCCCGTGCTTGGCGAAGAACCCTGCGCGCGGGAAAAATGCCGATGCCATGCTGCGCGACCTGGTAGACGGATCAGACACGGTGCTCAATTGGATGTTCTCAACGGGAGACCGAAGCGAGGATCTCTGGGGTGCGGCGGGCCATGGCGGCGCGGCGCCTGGCACGGCTGCTGCAAGGATTGAGGCCGCAACGTCGACGCTCGACGTCTTTGAATCGTGCCTTCCCGTTGTGCGCGCCCAGGCTGCGAGCAGGGTGGTATGGGAGGACAAAGTCGTGCCGGCGTGCGAGGCACGCCGATGCGGCAGGGAAGAGGCGCTGTGGATGGCCTGCAATCCGGGTTGCCTCAAGGCCGACCTTTCTGGCCCCGTCTGCTTGCCCGACGGACGGCGCTTCACACCGTCGGAGCTTATGGTGCGCACTGCAAGGCGAAGCGCCGACACCTATGAGAACGGCGTGCTGTTGGGTTTTTTGGCCTATGTGACGAGTGACCTCTCCCTGCTGGCGAGCCGGTTGAGGCAGCAGTTTGCCAAATTGGACTCGGTGGTGGCACGCCTGGAGGGCATGGGCGCCCGCGGCTCCTCCCTGCCGGCCCTTACGGCGGCACGGTTGGGATTTGAGCGGGTGCACGCGCTTTCTCTGGAGGCGGACGCTCTCGCCCAACGGGCTCGCGGGTTGAAGGCCGCCTATTCCTGCGCCATGCCCGGGGTCGCAGCCGTGGAGTCGGCAAACAGGTCGTGGCGTCGCACACGCCTGTTTTGCGAAAGCGCGACGTATGCAAGGCTTTGGACCGCAATGTCCCGCTGGTCGGATTTCTGCCCGCAGCTTGGCTGTGACGGGCGTGACGGGCTGGTGTTGCAGGCGGTGCGTCTCAACACGCTTTTTGAGCTGTATTGCCTGCACAGAATGCTGCGTTGGCTGTACGATGCGGGCTTCCGTTTGGCATCCGACGAAGGGGCGATTCAAAAGTCGTCTTACTCGTTTGTGAGCCGGAGGGGTGGGGCAGCCGATGCCGTGGCCGACCTATACTGCCTGACGCGCGGCGATGAGAGGGTCACCGTGTGGTACCAGCCTGTGTTCCATGGCGGCAACGACGAGGAAATGGGCGTGCATCTGCACCGCACGACGCTGCCTTTGTATGCCGACGGCACGCCGAAGCGGGTGTATCCCTATTACACGCCTGATTATCTCATCGAGATAAGCACGCCCGGCGGCGTGCGCAGCGTCGTGCTGGATGCCAAGTTCTCAAACCCCGTTTCCCTGCTTCGCGCTCGAGACAACGACAGGTCCGACGACGGGGAGTGCATAAGCATCTTCAAGCAATGCTGTGAGAAATACCTGCTTGCCACCTGTGATTCTCGCACGGGGAAAGCCCCCGACGCAGTGTGGTTGCTGTGCTGCGGTGAGGACGGCTACATGTGGAGGTACCAGCGCTCGCCTTGGGCACAGGCCCGTGCGGGATTCGTTTTTTCGGGCATTGCGGCCGTCTCCCCGGGCGTGCGGTCCCTCGATGCCCTCTTTGCCGAGCTTGGTTTGCGGGCCAGGCGGTCTGTAGAACGGGGCGATGCCGAGTAGCCGCTATCTCCCGGGCCATGTGCCGTGCGGCTGTTGCCGGCAGGTCTAGAGCAATCCATGAAATTGCTGAGGCTGCGTTCTCCGCAGGACTCGTCGCAAGGCCCGCTCCGTGTGCCCAGGCTCATGTATGTCCAGTACGCATCGTCCGCGCCGCCTCGTCTCAGCAATTCCTGGTTTTGCTATAAAACATGCCCTCTACCGCTTCTTCCGATACTCCCTCACGCGCGCCGACAGTTCGGCCAGTTCCTCGGGGGTCTTTTCCTCCAGGTGCTCGAGGTCGTCCATGAAAGCGGCAAGGGTGTCTTTCTGCTGGGCTTTGACGAGGGCCGAGCAGTAGTTCACCACCACGCCCGTGATAAGGGCGATGTAGAAGATGCTGAAGACGCTGAGGACTACCGTCGCCACGCGCGCGACGGGCCCGGCCGCCTCGACGTCGCCGAAGCCGATGGTGGAGATGGCCTCGTAGCTGAACCACAGCCCGTCGCCGAACGTGAGGCACTCAGGGTCAGCCAGCCACACCATGAGCGAGCAGGCGAGGAAGAGCGCGAGGAACACGGCCGTGATGCGCGCAAATCCCGTGTGGTGGAGGATGTTCCCCAGCGTGCGCAGGTTGCGTAGGATGGGATGTTTGCTAGGCATTGTCGCTGGCCCTCGTCGTGTCCCTGCCTGCGTCGCTTGCCTGCGTCGCGCGTTCGTCCGCGCTGCGGCCCTCAGGCCTCAACGCGTGCGGCAGCGGTATCGCCGCGCCTATGGCGGCAGCCGCGAGCAGCACGACGACGCCCTTGAGCGGGAAGCACATGATGAGGAGCAGCCCCGCCATCACGGGCTGGCGCATGACGGCCCCCATGGTGGCGGCGCAGCAGGCGGCCACGCAAAACACCGGGTCGGCCCCGAACAGGGCAGCGCACCCATATCCGAGGCTGACGCCCGCGAAGATGACGGGGAAGAAGTGCCCGCCGCGCCAGCCCAGGTTGATGCAGGCGGGGGTGAGCGCGGCCTTTACGAAGCCGGTTGCCAGCAGGGCCCCGGCGGGAATCGAGGCCCATGCGGCCTGCAGCATCGTGGCCTGCGTCTCACCGGCGAACATTGTGTAGGGCAGCGCCATGCCGCATGCGGCGAGCAGCAATCCCGCAAGCACGGGCTTGAGCACGACGTGGGGGCCGAGCTTGGCTGACAGCCCCTTAGTCGCCCGGTTTGCCGCGTGGTATGCCCAGCCGCCTGCCGTGCCTATGAGTGCAAGCGGCACGAGCAGCGCGACCTCGCGCCAGCCGGCCTCAGACCCCGAGAAGCGCGGCATGCCCATGCCGCCCCCGAAGGCCTCGCCAAGCAGCGTGAACGCGCCGAGCGCCCCCGCGATGGCAAACAGGTACACGAAGGCCTTTTGCGCGCGGGGCAGCACGAGGTCCGTCTCCCGTCCCCGCTCGTCGAGCCCGTCGGCAGATCCCGAGAGCGGGGCCACGAAACCGTAGAGCGGAGCGGTGAAGAGCGCGGTGAGCGCGGCCTGCACGCCCACGGTGGTGAGCGCGCGGAAGTCGGCGCCGAAGCGACGCATGCGGTCGCCCACCCAGGAGGCGAGGCCTGCGATGACGCCCGTGAGGCCCGCCTCGGGGCCAACGCTGCCGCCGAAGAGCAGGGGCAGGAGCGCCGCGACCGAGAGACGCCCCAGCTTGTCGTAAGGGTAGCGCCCCTCGCGCTTCACCTGCGCCATGACCTCGTTGAGCTCGTCGGGGTGCACGTGGGTCGCCTTCTCGTACAGGCCGATGACGAGGCCGCCCGCGACGCACGCCACGAGCGGGTACAGCGCGCATCCGAAAGGCCCGCTTGCCGCCCAAGGCGCGGCCCCTTCAAGCGCGGAGCCGATCGTTTGGGGCAGCGTTCCCCACAAAAACGAGATGCCGTGCTCCATGAGCAGGAAGAAGAGCCACACGAACGCGCCTGCCAGCGCGCCGGTGAGCGCGACGCACACGAGGAACAGCAGGCGGTTGAGGGGTTTGGCGAGTATGGCGGGCGGCATGGGGGCCTCCAAGGCGAGCGGTTTTGTCGCGCGCTATTGTACGTCTCACATCCCCGCTCGGGACGTGCCGCGTGCACCCAAAGCGCCCCTGCGGCACGTCATTTTTGTCAGTTGGCGCGAGCGGCCGCCTGCCTCCCTATTTCCCCATCCCGCTGGGGTCGAAGGCCTGCACGACCTCGATGAGCTGCTGCTTTTTGTGGATGTCGAGCTTGGCGTAGATGCGCTTGGCATGGGTGCGCACCGTGTTTTCCGAAAGCGCCAGGTGCTGCGCCACGACGCCCACGGTATAGCCGCGCGCAATCTCCTCCACGATTTGCGTCTCGCGGTCGGTGAGCTTGAAGTGGGCCTGCAGAAGGTCGCACTGCTTCGAGATCCTGTCTGTATACACGGGTTTGTCCGGCTCTGCGGCGCTTGTGCCGGCAGACTTGTCGCCCGCACCTCCTGCGCCGCCCGAGGTGTCGATACCGCCCACGGCCGGCCTGCGGCGGGGCTTGCGGGCGTCCGTGGCGACGAGTTCCACGCGGCCCGCCTGCAGGTGGTTGGGCGAGATGGCGGCGCGGATGCCGCCTTGCGACACGAAGAACATGATGCCGAGGGCGTACACGGCCATGAGGCTCACGGTGGTGAGGGGGGCAAGTCCGAGCAGCGTCGTGCGCTGCGCGTAGGAGCCAAAGAGAAAGCCCAGGTCGTGCAGGCCGTACATGGTGCCCGCCACCAGGCCGTACACGAAGACGGGGTTCACGTCGCGGTCGCGCGAGGCCTGGGCGCATTGGATCATCGTCAGGATGACGGCGCAACCGTACACGGCGTAGAGGCACCCCGCGAAGATGTTGAGAAAGGCCGGCCCAAAGACGGGGAGGGCGACGAACGCGGTGGTGAGGGCGGGGAAGGCCACATGGAAGAACACGACGGTGTTCAGGCGCACGGGGCGCGTGCGCCACAGCATGAGCAGGCAGGCCGCCCCGCAGAAGAGGGCCGCCATGGATACGGAGTTCACGACGGCGGCCACCTCGGTGTTTTCCACGGCGAGGGCCCGGATGATGCCGCAGGAAAACGCCACGGCCCCTATGCACAGGGCGCTGCGCCAGTAGTCTTTGACAACGAGGCGGTAGGCCTGGGGCCGTGTGCGCCCGGCTTGCGTGAACATGGGCGTCTCGAGGTTGACCCTGCGGCCCGCGAGCATGCAGCACAGCGCGAAGACGGGCATGACGACGAACGCCACGAGCAGCGCCGTGACGGCCTGGGGAATGAGATAGAGCAGCGCATAGAGCGCGGGCGCAATCAGGTTGGCAACGATGAGCTGCATGTTCGCGGCGGCGGGCTTTTGCGCGGCGAACAGGCGCTGCCACGCCAGGAAGAACGCCGCCGTGGACAGGCCGATAAGGCAGCCCCCGAGCAGCGTGAGCGCCACATCTGCCCCGGGCGCGTCCCCGACGTAGGATATGGCGATGAGGCACGTCCAGCCAAGCGCGTAGGGCACGGCGTTGCGCACGGCATGGAAGGCGCGTGCCGATTCGGGGCGAGCGTAGGCGAGCGCCGCTCCCAGGATGAAGCGCAGGGCGAACGTGCTCGCCTGGGCGATGAAGAAGGCCGCCGTCATCGAGGGCGTCTGAATCTCTTGGGGCAGGAACGGGAACACGCCTCCCCACACGATGGTGGCGTTGGTGGCTAGAAAGAGGGCGTACCCCAGGCATGCCAAGACGCCCGTGCGTCTCAGGCGTATGCGTTTGAGGAGTCTTCCGCGCCCCATCCAGCCCCCTGACCTCTCTCCCAACGGTGCGGCCGATGAGCCCGGCCGATGTGCCCATTATGGCACGGCATGGCTGCCCACAGCTGCTCGGTTTGATATGCGGGAGATTCAAAACGCCTGGTACATTGTTAAGTCACATGATTTATGGTACAACCCTGCGCCGCATATCGAGCATTGTTGCAGCATCGGCCGGCGGTTGGGCGCGCTGCCCGGGCGCATCGTGCGGGCGATCCGGGAGGCCGGGTCGATGAACCCGGTGGTCCTGCTCGACGAGG
>CAKUKJ010000158.1 GCA_934662525.1 uncultured Coriobacteriales bacterium
TCTTCAAGGCGCTCGGTGACCCCACGCGCTACAAGATATTCCTGCTGCTACTCGAGCGGCATCATTGCCCTCGATCGCTTGCGCAGGCGCTCGGTATCAGCGAGGCAGCCGTGTCGCAGCATATGGCACTGCTCAAAGACTGCGGTCTCGTGATGGCGCGTCGTCATTGCAGGCACTTTCATTATGTGGTCGACGAGGCGGTGTTGTTGCAGGTGCGCGACCAGATGGAGACGTGGGCTTCATTGTCCCGTACGGCGTGTGACTGCCAAGGCCAGCCACGCTGCGAGTTCTGCGCGGGTTGCAAGTGTTCGGGGGTATTGGGCGAGAGGTGATGCAATCTGTCGCAAGCCGGGCGGATGTGTGTGACGCGGAAGTATCTGCCTGGTCCAGGGTCATTCGGGTTCCCGTGCCTTGCCGACGACTTGATTTGGCTGCCGTCAAGGCGCATCTAACATATGTTGCGGCGCAAGCGCCGCGCGACCGAGAGGGAGATTCAACATGAGGGTAGCGGTTCCCAGCGACACCGACCAGGGCCTGCAGAGCACGCGCAGCGGCCATTTCGGCCATTCGCCCTACTTCACCATCGCCACGATCGAGGACAGCAAGGTGGAAAAGGTAGAGGTCTTCAAGAACGTCGACCACGATGAGTATGGCTGCGGCGGCGTCATCAAGTACGCGCTCAGTCTCGGCATCGACGCCATCGTCGTGCTCGGCATGGGCCAGCCGCCGTTCCGCGCGTTTACCCAGAACGGCGCGGCAGTCTACATCGATGCCATGGCCCCCACGGTGGGCGCCGTCATCGACAAGTTCATCGCCGGCGAGCTGCACCCCATGCGCCTCGACCAGGCCTGCGTGCACTAAGCGTGCCATAACCTGGGACAACGGGGAGAGAAGGAGGGGTGTGTCGACCGCCGGTGTACGTGCGAGAAACAGGACACGGACAAGTTCTGAGCAGAAGGAGCGTTTTCGCCGGTTGAGATGGGCGGCGCTACGTGCGCCCCTTGCCCACGCTGTTTCTTTAAGCTTTTCGAATCGGGTGCCTCACCACGGTCTTGAGCTTCTCGGGTGCGACCTTGCGGGCGTCGCTCAGGTAAATCTCATGGTGAAGGCGCGTGCTGGTGATGTCCGACACGTAGCCCTGGGCCTGGGCGAAGGCATGCATTGCCTCAACCGTGGTGGGCTCGGTGTCATAGGGCCCGATGTGCATGCACTGCACGCATAGCCCCTCGGTAATCGCAAGGAACTCAACTGCTGAGAAGTCATCTCTCTTCTTGCGCGTTGCCTCCTCGCGTGTCCATTCAAACTCCTCGGGTGTCACGAAGTCGGGCAAGCGGATGCACGAGATGAAGCGGAAGTCCTGCTTGCGGGCATAGTCAACGCCTGCGATGCCGCCTTGCCACCAGAAGCCTTCCAGAGGCGGCACGACGAAGTCGAAGTAGCCTTCCATGCGGTGGTCGCCCTTTTTCGACATCTTGATGGTGTATGCCATGCTATACAGCATCTCGATGGAGCGCTTGTATTCACCGTCTTCCGCATTGGGGTCGCCCTGTCCGCGCACGGCCAGGTAGTTCATTGGGGGAACATCCACGATGGACGTCTTGGCCGAGGGCATATAGAACTCGCGGTACTCCTTCTTGAAGTCAAATGCCACGGCGGCTCCTTGTGCGGCGGAAAGCGGGGGTGGTATACACGCTGCAACATTATAGGCGGCGTCGAGGTGCGTGGACAAGGCAGGCTATCGGCTTGCTTCACGGCCGTTCACGGCTGTCAGACTCTCAACTCCGGGCTATCAAGGCAATTGGGTATGGACGGGGTGAGGGGGGCAGTGGGTACTCCAAAGTGTGTGAAACGGGACGGCAACAGCTGCGGATCGTGCGGTACGTCAGACATGTCATCCCAGCTAGACGACTCATTGGAATTGGGTATGGAGCTGGGGGGAAGATTGGATACCCTTGTGGTTAGGCGCAGGCGGGTTTCGCTCGACGTATGGGGCGCATGCCGTCTGCGCATTTGCCGATGCGGTGCGGGCTCGGACGCCTGCACCCGAAAGAGGAGGTATCTGCATGTCCCAGACTTCCCGTGTTTCCCGCCGTTCGTTCCTTGCCGCTGCCGGTGCCGCCGCGATGACCGTGGCCGCAACCGCCGCCCTGGCCGACGCTCCCGCCGAGGGCGGTGCCCCTGCTGAGGGCGGTGCCCCTGCTGAGGGCGGCGCGCCCGAGGGCGCTGGTGCCCCTGCCGGTGACGGCAACCCCCAGGCTGGCAGTCCGGCAAACGCCCAGCCCACCACCCCGCCTTATTCCGGTGAGGACGACGTCGCCCGCGTGGATGAGAACGGCGACACCGTTTATTACTCCATGCGCCGCAACTGGGTGGGTGAGGCGCCCGTCATTGCCGACTCCGACATTACCGAGACCGTCGACGCCGACGTCGTGGTGCTGGGTCTCAACTACTCCGGCTCGCAGTGCTTCCGCATGGCGGCCGAGAAGGGCCTGACCGTGGTGGGCGTCGACACCCAGGCCAAGGACGGCTTCAACTCCTACGGCGGCCAGCTCGGCCACTTCAACTCCCAGTGGCAGCGCGAGGTCCTCGGCGTCGACACCGAATTCGACCCGTGGGACTTCATCGACTCCTACCAGCTTCAGAGCGCCGGCCGCGCCCAGCCCGACCTCATCAAGCAGTTCGCCAAGCGCAACGGCGAGATGGTCGATTGGATGATGGAGCTGCAGCCCGACCTCACGGCCGTCACGGGCAACAACACGCTTCAGCTTGACCGCGAGTACAACTACAAGAAGGGCTACTTCTGGACGTACCCGGCCGTCATCAATCTCGGCTCGGGCGCGTTCGAGACCTCCGGCGCGTTCTGCACCGCCTCGGTGGACAAGGGCATCGAGGCCAGCCCCGACTCGCAGGCCCTGTACAACACGGCCGCCGTCGTCCTTGTCAAGCAGGACGGCAAGGTCACGGGTGCCATTGTGCAGGACAACGAGACCGGTGCATACAAGCAAATCAACGCCAAGTTGGGCGTGGTGCTTGCCATGGGCGACTTCTCGGCCAACTCCGACATGTACAACGCGCTGTGCACCGAGGTGCAGGAGTGCAACCCCTACACCCAGCTCGTGGGCTCGGGTCGCGACGGCTACGGCATCAAGATGGGCATCTGGGCCGGCGGCGTGATGGAGATAGGCCCTCGTGCCGCGATGGGCGGCGCCACAAGCGCCCTGCCTATGGGCTTCTTCGGTGCCGCGGCCGGCTGCTGGATCAACAAGTACGGCAAGCGCTTTTGCAACGAGGCCTTCGGCGTGCCGTTCGTCGCCGGCTGCCAGAGCGCACGCCAGCCCATCGACTCCGACATCATCCAGGTGTGGGACGCCGGGCACTGGCGCGAGTTCGCCGAGAACCAGGCCCTGGGCCACTTCAACGCCTCCGACATCTCCGATGCCAAGATGGACGAGTACGCCGCGAAGCTCGACGAGGCCTACGCGGCCGGAGCCGAGGGTGCCAACGGCGTGTATGCCGCCGACGACCTGGAGACCCTCGCCGGCTACCTCGGCCTCGAGGGCGAGGCTGCCGCGAACTTCGTGGAGAGCGTGCAGACCTACTCCCAGTACGCCGAGGCCGGCAAGGACGAGGACTACGCCAAGCCCGCAGACATGATGTGGCCCATCAACGAGGGCCCCTTCTACGCCGAGAAGAACACCCGCAACGCCAACATCGTGTTGGTGACGCTCTCCGGCTTGTTCGTGGACGGCAACCAGCAGGTGCTCGACCAGCACTTCGAGCCCATCGAGGGCCTGTTCGCGACCGGCAACTGCTCGGGCGGCCGCTTCCCGCTGCAGTACACCGCGCCCATGAACGGCATCTCCATCGGCTTCGCCACCGTGTTCGGCGCGCTGCTCGGCGAGCACCTCGGCGGCCTGGCCGAGTAAGGAGGCTGGGTTCGAGCGTGGGTTGAATGGGGCGCGGGCGGTGCGAGCGCGTACTGTCCGCGCCCCTTTTGCCAGACATCGTTGCAGCGACCGCCTTGCCGATGTCCTAAACTCCCGCATGATTGCGACTTAACTATGGCAGGGCGGCTACCCGTAGTACGTGCAGTATCATCGCCGCAGGTAGACGAGCCGGGGTGCTGGGACATACGCCCCGCCTTCCCAGCAAGTCGCAATCATGTCGGAGTTTGTGCGATGTCGGTCGTATGCCGATGCAGATTTGAGAGGGATGTGTGAGGGTATGGGAGCAAACGACGGGTGCAAAGGCGTCTCGCAGGGTGTGAATCTCGAAACGAAAGCGGCATCGCGTCCCGTCGTGCTTGAGTTGCGCATGCCGTTTTCCCCCGAGGCGGGCGGCGATGGCACGCCGGGCATGCTCGACCCACGCATGGTGGACGGACACGCATATGTGGCGGCGCTTTCGCGCGAGGTCCTTGCCAGCGCGGCTGATTACGGCGACTGCCAGGTGGAAGCCGTCGCCCTCACCGGTGGCATGGCGGCCCATGTGGCCGACGACGCCCTGGGGTCGCTTTTGCGCAACGTGCGCCAGCGTTTCGACGTGGCGCCTCGCGCCGAGGTCTCTCTGCGGGTGCGACCCGGCATGGTGGCGGCCACCTCGGTGGACATGATGCGCATCGGCCACGTGGGCCGTGTCGTGGTGGACTACGCCACGAGCTCGCTGGACGAGTGGCGCACGCTCGGTCGCAAGCTTGACCCGGGTGCGATGGACGTCACGCGCATGGTGCTGGGGCCTCGCCGGGAAGGCGAGCCCGGCATCAAACTCGGCGACCGCGAGGCCGACCTGGCGTTCGAGCTGCTTATTGGCATTCCGGGCCAGATTCCTGCCACTGCGCGCGCAAGCGTGGAGGTGGCGCTCGGCTATGGTGCGACCGAGGTGCGCCTGGAAGACTGCAAGCCCGTCGCAAATCTCGCGGCGCCTGCGGCCGCCTCGGCTCGCCATCTTGGCATTGCGGAGCAAGAACAGGTGCGCACGGCCATGGGAGAAACCCTCTCTGCGGCAGGCTTTGCCGAATACCTTCCCGGGCGTTGGGCCTTGCCCGGCCATGAAAGTCGTCATGAAGCCCTTTCGGTGGCAGGCACCGTCGAGATGCTCGGATTCGGCCTTGGTGCCCGTACGTTTTTCGACGGCGTCGAGGCCCGCAACACCTTCGACCTCCGCACCTACCTGTGCTTCTCCGACGACCCTGAAAGGTGCGTCGCAACCGTGCACAGAGTGGGGTAGGCATTTTTCTGTGCGGTTTTGTCTGTGAGGCTGGAGCGCGCCTTGAAGCGTCGCAGCGAAGAAGGGTTTGACGCCAGCTCGGGTAACTCCCATGCCCTGATGCCTGGCATGTTCAAGAGAGACGGCAGACAAGGCAATCTGCGCGGCAAGCGCCGAGGGGCCTCCTGCATCCGCGCGGGAGGCCCCTTTTCGTGTCCTTAGCGTGTCCTAAGTGTCCGTTTGCCCAGTGCATCCAGTGCGCCCGTCACCCGTTTACCAGCGTCAATAGCTCGGTTCTTGACGTCACGCCCAGCTTTCGGTACATGTTGTACATGTGCGTGCGCACGGTGTTTGCCGAGATGAGCAGGCTTGAGGCGATGTAGGTGGATGTGAAGCCGCGCGCCAGGTAGCCGAGAATCTCAGCCTCGCGTTCGGTGAGGCTGTGCTGCGCGGCGAGCGCGTCCACGCGGGTGCTGAGCAGCTGCTCGCGTAGGGCGGATTCGTCAAGTTCGGTTTCGTTCGCTGCGTCGGCCCCATGCTCGTCGGCCGGCTCGCATTCCTTGCGCCACGAGGTGTAGCCCAGGTTTACGATGATGACGGCGACGTATATGACGATGATGACCCACGTGACCTGGCCGAAATTCACAGCCCCGTCGAAGTTGCCCGCCAACAGGCCCCCGAGCACCGATACGAGCCCGGCGCAGAACACCGTGACGCCTACGATGAACGGCATGGGAAACTCGCCGGCCTTGGACACTGCCACAATCGAGGCCCCCGCGTAGATGGACATGAAGATGAGCGGCGCATACACGCTGGCGGCCCCCACGATAAAGACAGGCGTGCCTGCGGGGAAACTGCCCAAAACGACGCATAGCGCCGCGCAAATCGGGATGACGAGCTTGTCCACCGCGATGAC
>CAKUKJ010000159.1 GCA_934662525.1 uncultured Coriobacteriales bacterium
CTCCAGCCCCACATGTCCGGGACGGCCCACCAGGCTCACGGAGCCAAGCTCGTCAATCTTGATTTGGAAGTCCGCCGCCTGGACATGGCCCGCAGGAACCACGGACTCGCTCACGGTGTACGTTCCCGCAGGCAGACCCACGATGTAGCCCGCCGCCTCGGTGCCGGCCGGCATCGCCGAGCCCCGCACGCAAGTGGTGACGACACCCTCCCCGTTGCGCTCCCACGTGGCAACGACCTCGCCAGCAGCGTTCTTGACCTCGAACTTCACGCCATTCAGCGCCTCGCGCCCGGAGCCCGTCGTGTCGTCGCCCACCTTGTCGAAAGTGAAGCGATTGGCCACGTTGATGATGCCGGCATTGGTCTGTGCGTCTGTCGAGGCACCCACCGTCGTGCCCGCGCCGTCCTCGACGAGCGGCCAGTACCCGGCCACAGAGCCCGCGTCCTCGGTCGCGCGGTAGGTGTACGCCCTGCCCTGCTGGTCGGCCTTGGGCAGGCCCTCGTAGGTGAACGTCCAGGTGCCGTCGGAACCCTTCGTCCACGCGGGCTGCACCATGGTCGCCTGGCCGTCGATGGTCTTGTAGACCTTCTCCCATGTGGTGCCAACAGCCGCTGCGTCGCCCGTCGTGCGCTCAAGCGTGAGCTTGATGCCGCTCGCCTCAGGGCTGAGCGAGCCGGCCAGGCCCGATTCCCAGTCGTTCCAAGCCTTCGCGCCCGCAAGCGTCACCGTCTGCAGCTTGTTGGTGTAGCTCTGGGCGCTCAGCACGCCGTCCGTGCCCGCCTCGGTCTGCACCGCCACGAGACGCACGCTGCCGTCGGCAGAGGTGGCAATCACCTCGCCGCCTTCCACGTCGTAGCTGCCGCGCACGACCTCCACCACGCGGTAGCTATACGGCTCGCCCGTCTTGGCGTCGGTCTTGGGCAGGTCCTTGAACGTGACCGTAGCGCCATCGCCCGTGCCGCTCAGCACGCGCGATTGAAGCTTGGCGTCGAGCGCACCCTCGTCGCTCGTGAACGGGCTGCTCACCGTCGCGCCGTAGGAGGTGAGCCACTTCCACTCCCCAGACTCGCCGACCTTGCGCTGCATGAGATAGGTGACCTGCCATTCCCCGTCGGAGCTCGCCGTATCAGGCCTCGTGACCCACGCGTTGGACTCGTCGTCCCATGTTTTGGCAACGTCGATGGAGACGCTGTTGAGGGTGTTGGTGATAGTGGTGACGGACGAAACGTTGCCGGTCGTGTTCCGGTCGGCGTCTACTGTCGTCTGTGACGGCTGGTACGACCCCTTCACCTTGCCGGCTTCGTAGATGCCCCCGTCGTCGGGATTGGGGAGGTCCACGATGACCGTCTCGCCCGTGCTCTTCTTGTCGTACACCAGGCGGCTCTCAACGACGCGGTACGCCACCTCGTACTGCGTGCCATCTTTACTGCACACATACAGCGGCATGTCGTTGTAAAAGTCGGAGTACGAGATCTTGTCGCTTGTAGAATCGCTTTTCGCACCGAGGATTCGCTCAACCGTGTAGTGCTTCGTGCCATTGTTCTCGACAATGTGTCCACCAAGAGGAGCCTCAGCCCAGTCTCCCGCACCGGCACGGTCGTCTGCGGCAAGCGCAATGCCCGCCGTGCTTTCCAGCGCCGCGCCCAGCTCGTCCCAGTCCGACCAATCCTGCGAGCCGACAGCCCTCAGGCGGCCCTGCAATGTGAAATACACTGTAGGTCGCTGCAACCACGCATCAGCCTCATCGCCGCTCCACACCTTGACGAAGCCCACGCGCCCGGCCAAGTAGTTGTTGATCTGGTGGACGACGAGCGCCTCGCCCTGCCAGTCTGCGGCGTTGACCGTGCCGCCATGGTTGCTGCCTGAGATGCGGTACTGGCTGCCGTCGGGCAGGACCTCGCTCACCGTGTACTTCCAGGGCTTGCCGTCGGGCGCCCACTTCTCCAGGTTGGAGATGGTGTACGTCCAAACGTTCGCATCACTGGAACCGTCGTGCTTCTTGCCCTGCGTCCACGAGATGTAGTTGGGCTTGTCGGGCTCTGTGGCCTGCAGCTCCACCACGCCGTCGGTCATGCCGACCGACGTGTCGGGCGAGCCGTCTTGATAGGTGCGCACCACCTTGAGCTGCACGCCGCCGAGCACGAGGTCGTCGCCCGTGGGGCGCGTGTTGAACACGTTGCCCTGGTCGTACCACCATTTCTCGCCCGTCAGGCTGATGAGGTCTCCCTCCTCGCCGTAATAGGTGTTGAGGAACGTCACATCCACCGAGTCGTCGTTGGCCACGGCAGAGCCGGTGGGGTTGCGGTACGTCGCCGCGCCGTCTGAGGTGGGCGGCACGTCGGCCAAGTCGGGGCCGGCATAGCTGCCGTCGGCAAGGGTGTCGGGCAGCATATCAGGCCAGGTGAACTCGCTCGCGCTGTTCTTGTCGCCTGAGCTCACGAGGGTCTCGTATCCGTCGATGCCCACCTCGGTGACGTAGTACACCCAGTACTGCCCGGCGGGCGTGAACAGGTCGAGCTTGTCGAACGTGCAGGCAGCCTGCGCGTTGCCCGTCTCATCCGCCTCAAACGCCGCCCCTGGGATGGCCTGCGTCTCAACCGCCACGGGCGTGCTCTTCGTGCCGTCGCCCTGCACGCAATAGCGCCACAGCGTGAACGTCACGTCGGGGAACGTCTTGTCGCCCGGGTCGCGCCCGTCAAAGATCTTCTTGACGGTAAGCCGACCCGTCTCGGGATTGTACATGTTCTCGACGCCAAACGAGTTCGCCATGCCGTAGCTCGTGGTGTAGATGCGCGAGGAGCCGGTCGTGCCCTGCCCGATGTCGAAGCCACCGGGCACGTCGGAGCCGTCGTCGGCCTTCTGGATGAGCCCGTCGATGATCTCGTAGGCGCGGTACTCGTAGAGCCGGCCGTTCCGGTCGTACTTGGGCAGGCGCTTGCCGCCCGCCACCAAGCCGCTCGCCCCCGCAGACCCGCCGGAGGCCCCCTTGTCTTCGCCTACGCTGTTCAGGGCATCAAGCTCGTTGTCGCCGTAGTAGCGAATCTCGTACCTGTACTGGTTGGAGCCCGCCACCTGATAGAGGCTGTCGGTCCAGGCCACGACCGTCTGGCCGTCGTCGGGGTCGGCCCCCGGGCTGGTGTAGTCGCGCACCGCATAGTCGCCCTTGGCGGCCCCGACGGTGATGGCAGGGTCGCTCCAGGCGACTGCGGCGCCGGCCACCCAGGCCCCGTCGGCGTCATAGGAGCCGTCCACAAGCCGGCGTTGCAGGTAGATGGACAGGTCAGGCAGGTCGGCGGTGTCGAAGCCGAACGGCACGTTCATCCAGATCTTCTCGCCCACGACAGTGAGGCCATTGTCAATGCGGAAGTTGAACGTGCCGTCCTCGCGCAGCATGTAGCCCACGTCGCCCATGCCGTCCTGGCCTGCCGTCGAGGCGTCGGCCACCAGCTTGGAGGGGGAGCCCGCCTTCACCTGGTCGGACGCGTTGCCCTCATCCCAGCCCTTGTTGCCTGGCCAGCCTCCGTTGTCCGCGTCGTCGGCGTCGGGCCCGTAGGTAAACCACTGCGGCAGGTAGTCGAGGTTCTTGTAGGCGGCGTCGGTCACCGTGGTGGATGCGGTCGCGTAGTACACGATTTCGCCACCGTGCGCGTCGTACATGGGCAGGCCGTGGATGGTGGCGTACTGGCTGTAGAACGGGTCCTCGTTCTCCTCGCCGGTGGGGTTCCACTCGTAACGGCTGTAGTTCTCAACAGGCACGGCCTCGTAGACGAGCTCGCCCGCCTCGTCGCGCTCAGGCTCGCCGTTCTCGTCGTACTTGAGCTGGCGCGCATACAGCGTCAGGTAGATGTCGGGGCGCTGGTCGAGCATCTCGTTGACATACACGTCGTACCAGCGCATGTGGAACGTGACGTCCTTCGTCTTTGCGCGCGTGTTCTCAAAGGCCACGCTCAGCTGGTCGCGGTGGTGCCAATACGGGCCGAACGTCTCCGAGCGTGAAGTCTGTGCGCTCACGAAGTCAGTCTGCTCGTCGTCGATGGACTCGGCGACGTCCCAGTGCAGGATGTCGCCCTCGGCGTCGTACTTGGGCAGCAGGTTGACCTTGTACGTCGCGCTGTCAAACGGCAGGTCGGTCGCGGCGCTGCTCACCGTGAGGAGCAGGCGCTTGCCGTCTTCGCTGACGACAATGTTGCCCTCGTCGGTCACCACGAGCGGGTCAAGCTCCTCATTTGCATAGAGCGGCTGGTCGAAGAGGCCCGCCACGCATGCGAAGACCTGCCCGCCCTCGCCCACACGGAACGTCACGGCGCCCTCGGTGTTGGAGACGTCGAAGTGCGCGGCGGGGCGCTCGGCGGCGTCCCCACCGGCGTCCTGCCAGGTCTTGGTGACGTCGACAGACTCCAGTCCCACACGGCGGTTCACCACCTCCAGCGAGTGCTTCACCTCGTTCACCTGATAGCTGATGTCGTAGGCGTAGTTGGCATCCACCAAGCGGGCGGAGTCCTCGTCGGGGTCGTTCCACGAGGTGAGGAGCACCCCATAGCCCTCGGAGGCGTCCTTCTCGGCCGCAAGGCCCTTAACCTCGGCCTTCGTGAACACCCGGTAGGTGCCCTCGGGAATCTCGCCCGTGCCGTCGTCTTCGGCTGTGGGCAGCTCGCGGATGTACAGGTCGGCCTGCGAGGGGTCGTCGGTCAGCCATGTGAGGCCGCCCACAGGCACGCTGTACTCGGCGTACCACTCGTTCTTGTTGTTGAGAAGCAGGGTCGCGATGAGCTCGTCGGCCTTATACACGAGAATCTGGCCGCCGTCCACGTCCTTATAGATGTCGTGCGCGGCGAAAAGGCCCACCTTGATCTCGGGGCGCGAGGTGCTGTTGCCACCGTCAAGCCACTTCTTCGAGACGTGCACCTCCGTCTCCTCACCGGGCCCAGGCGTGTTCCTGATCGTGGTGGTGCGCGTCTCGGGGTCGTACTCACGCTGGCTGTAATAACCCTCGATGTCCCCTTCAAACACGAGGTAGGAGTACTTGTGTCCGTCGGGTGCGTACTCGGGCAGGTTGGAGAAGTCGAGGTGCCAGGGAGAGGTCTCCTGCACCGTGGCGGGCGTGTCAACGAGGACGAGGTTCATGCTGAAGGGGTCGTCGGGGTCGGCGCCTATGCTTGTGCCCATGAGCTTGCTTCCGTCGGACAGCACGATGTCGCGAGCCTTCTCATCTACCTGGCCGTGCATCTCGAAAGAGCCTATGGCCTCGTCGTCGCGCACGAGGGTGACGCTGACCGAGGAGGGCGTGGCGTCGCCGTAAGGCTTGGGGTCCTGCGTCCAGCTCACGTTGCCGCTCGCGTCGTATACGACGTTGCCCTCGGCGTCCACCTCGGCCCAGAACTTGTCCACGTGATGCTCGGTGCTGTTGGCATAGCGGTTGACGATGCCGCCGGCCTCCTCGTCATAGTATCCGAGGAACTCCACGGACTGGTCGTTGCCGTCCTCGTCTTTCAGCGTGAGGAAGAACAGGCCGCCGTCGGTGCCGTCCTGCTGGATAAAGAAGCTCGGGTCACCGCCCTTCTCGACGTTGACCTCGGCCCAGCGGTAGACATACTCCTGGCCGTGCTCGTCGTAGCGGGGATAGGTCTGCGTAAACGACTGCACCAGGTTCTCGGCGGTCCATCCGTCCAACTCGACGAGGCCCGACATATCGATATCCTGCCAGCCATACGACACATAGTAATATTGCTTGTTGCCGTCTTCGTCTACATAGTAGGGAAGCTCGCCGTTCTCATCGAGCATCGGAACGTCGGCCGAGTTCCACCTGCCGTCGGCAAGCTCTTGGGCGTTCTTCTTGAGGATGCGCTGACACTTCATCGTGACCTTGACGTCGGCAAGCTGGTCTTGGAAGGCTGCGGCGTCCCACAGCTTCTTGCCGCTCACCTGCGTTTCGGCCGCGCGCACGTTGGTGATGACGCCGTCGTTGAACACGGCGTCCGACCACGAGGGGCGCTCTCCCTCGCGGGCGTCCCAGCAACCCTCCGTGCGGTCGACGCTCCAATAGTTCGGCCGGGCGTCGGAGTCCTCGCTC
>CAKUKJ010000160.1 GCA_934662525.1 uncultured Coriobacteriales bacterium
TCGCGAAGGAGTCCATCTTCTCCGATTTGAACAACTTGGCTGTGAGCACGCCGTTGAGCGTTGAGTTTGGCGAGCGTTATGGTTTCACCGACGCCGAAGTTTCGGCACTTGCCACGTATCTGGGGCATTCGGATTGCATGAGCGAGGCTCGGCATTGGTATGACGGTTATCGCTTCGGCCACATAGATGTCTATAACCCCTGGAGCGTGCTTAATTATTTCGACCAAGATTGCGCCGCCGATGTCTATTGGGGCAACACGTCGAGCAACTCCGTTGTGGGCGAGCTGATTTGCAATGCTGAGGGGGAGACGCTCTCCGACATCTATGAGCTGCTCAAGCCCGACGGGGTCGTCGCTGCACCGCTCGACCTGGGCATCGTGTTATCCGAGCTCAGTGTCTCGGGAGAGGCGATTTGGTCGATGCTCTATCTGGCCGGCTATCTCACCACCGACGACACCCAGCTTCCCAACAACAAGACGATCATCCGTCGCCTACGTATCCCCAACGCCGAGGTCGCCCAGCTGTATCGCGCCGAGATCGTCGAGCGTTTCAGGCAGGCTGCGGGCGGGTCTCGCCGCCTCGCGGTGCTGCATCAGGCGCTGTGCACGGGAGATGCCACAACATGTGAGGTGGAGCTCTCCCGACGAGTATAGAGATTATAACGAAGAACAGACGAAACAGTTACTCCGGGAAGTTTCGCGAGAAATGGGGCGGTGAACTACCGATCAACAAGCTGCAAGCTACCAGAGAAGCCTCGTTACTCCCAGTCTTCGTATCAAGGTATTCAAGCGTGATGGGTATTGCTGCCAAATATGTGGGCGAAGCGCAAAGGAGGACGGCGTCGTGTTTGAGTTGGATCACATCGCCCCGGTTTCCAAGGGCGGCAAGACGGAGTTATCCAATCTCCAGACGCTTTGCCGGGACTGCAATAGGGGGAAAGGCGTCCATGAAATGTAACCTTCCGGGGTTGACGTGATGGATTTGATTGCCCTTCTCCGTGATTGGCGCCTGCGACCGAGACGCCTTTGGTCTAACGACCGGTCACCTCTTAGAGAAGAATGGTTATATTACCTACCGAATATATACCAAGAATGGACTAATGGAGTGACTTGTCATGACAACGACTATGAGCGTCAAGATGGATGAAGACATCAAGGCGAGTGCGTGCTCTATGTTTGAGGGCATGGGAATGACGCTCGGTGGATTTGTCAACATGGCGGTGCGACAGCTTCTCATTCAAGCTAACAGAGCGCGATGACCTCGTTCGCTGTGTTGCGCAAGTCATTCGTTGCTTGTGCTCTCTATGCGTCGCGTCTATCTGTTTGTTGTTCAGATAGGTCTTAACGCAGAAAAATCTAATAATTTAAATTATTCTGCGTTAATATGTTGCTTGCTGAACAGTGGCTGCAACGAAAGGCACATATGAAGCGCAAGGCAGACAAACTGCTTCAAGAATGGCGTGACAAGTCTGGTAGGAAACCCTTGCTGGTCAAAGGAGTGCGTCAATCTGGCAAAACTTACCTGTTGAGGACGTTCGCGCAAGGCCTCTTCGAGTCGGTCGCCTATGTCAACCTGGAAAACGACCGTGCGGCACAGGCCGATTTTGTGGGCGGGCTCGACCCCCACTCCATTGTGCGCGCGATCGAGGCCCGTACGGGGCATCGTATTGTGCCCGGTAAGACCCTGTTGTTCATCGACGAAATTCAGGCATGCGAGCAAGCGCTGACCTCTCTCAAGTATTTTTGCGAGGAAGCCCCCGAATACTTCGTTGCGGCCGCAGGCTCGCTTCTTGGTGTCGCTATCAATCACCGGTCATATTCGTTTCCTGTGGGAAAGACCGACTTGATTGAGATGAAGCCCTTGGATTTCGAGGAGTTCCTTTGGGCGATGGGGCGCGAAGAGCTTGCATGTGAAATTCGCACATGCTTCGAGGCGATGACTCCGCTCGCGCCCAGCCTTCACGAGGAGGCGCTCTCCCTCTATCGGCAATATCTTGTGGTTGGAGGCATGCCGGAGGCTGTGCAGACATATGTGCAGACTGGGTCGATTGTCGACGTTGCGGAGAAGCACCGCATTATTCTCGATGGGTATTCTGCCGATACCAACAAATATGCCGACGAGCGTTTGAGTGCAAAGACGCGTGCATGTTTCGATTCAATTCCCCAACAGCTTGCCAAGGATAATCGCAAATTTCAGTACAAGGTGGTCCGTGCGGGTGGCAATGCCTCGCTTTTTGGTGACGCCCTCGACTGGCTTGCGTTGTCTGGTACGGTGATGCGTTGCAGCCTCGTCGAGCACATCGAGAGCCCCCTGGAGGCATTTGCCAGCCCTTCGGTATTTAAAATCTATCAAGCTGATACGGGCCTGCTTGTTTCCAAGGCGGGCGCGCAGCGCGCTGATGTTCTGAGCGGTTTGGGCGGTACGTTCATGGGGGCGTTGACTGAGAACTATGTGGCCCAGCAGCTCGATGCTTTAGGATATCCCCTTCATTATTGGTCGTGTGACAACAGGGCTGAGATTGATTTCGTTGTTGAGCGGCAAGGCTGCTTGTCGGCGATTGAGGTGAAGGCGGGCGAGAACACCCGCTCTCGCAGCCTTGCCTCCCTCAAGACGACGCATCCTGGCATACGCCTCTTGCGACTCTCAGTCAAACCTTTCGGGATGGCGGGCGGGCTTATGTCCGCCCCGCTTTACGCGGCTTTCTGCCTATAGATGAACGGCGCCCCCACTTGGTGTAGAGCGGGGGCGCCAAAAGTGCCTCTATGTGCTTGCGAGGTTACTCCTCGATTTTCTCGAAATGCACGCGGGTTTCGGCGTAGTTGTCCACTGATGCGCTCGTCTCGGAGTCGACGGCCGGGTAGCCCAGGGTGATGAAGAGCTGGGGATGGTGGGTCTCCATGTCGCCGCAGAAGAACGAGTAGTCGTTGTCGGTCTGGGTGTCCTTGTCCTGGGCGCGAGCCTCGCACACGCAGCTGGAGATGCCCATGGCGCTTGCCTGTACGAGCAGGGCCATGGCGGCCAGGCCGGCGTCATACTGGTAGAAGCGGGGATGGGCGTCGTCGGTGTCGTGCTCAACGAGGGCGATGCACACCGGGCAGCTCTCAAGCTCGTTGGCGTTGGGCGACAGCTCGTGGATCTTCTGCATGGTCTCGCGGTCGCGGATGACGACGAGCTCGAGCGACTTTGCGCCCACGGCCGACGGCGCGGTGAGGGCGGCCTGGAGCAGCAGCTGCACCTCTTCGTCGGAGATGTCCTGGTCGGGGTCGTACATGCTGCCCTCCATGCCGTGCAGGGTGGTGCGGCCGGTGAGCTCGGGGAGGACTTCGGCCGTGTCAGTCTGCGCTTCGTCGGCAAATGCCGTGCGCGTCATGCCCATGGCGCAGGCGGCAAGGCCTGCAGCCAGTCCGGTGGAGACGAGCGAGCGGCGGGAGATGGAGTCGGTGCTGGTCATGGTGCAAATCCTTTCTTTCGATGGGTGAAGCGAGCCTGGCGATGCGTGCGTCTTCGTGGCCTAATGCCTGTGCGACCCTACGCCCTTGCGGCTGCGGTGGTGTGGCCGGCGATCATGCCGAAGACGATGGAGTCGCCGGTGCCGCTGCCGTCGACGCGCTGGGTGCCGTGGAAGCCGCCCGTCACCTCGCCGGCGGCGTAGAGGCCCTCGATGGGCTGCTCGGCCTCGTCGAGCACGCGGGTGGTCTCGTCGATGAGCACGCCGCCCATGAAGTAATGGGCGCCCACGCCGAACTTATAGCCGTAGAGCGGCGCGTCGAGCGTGGAGGAGTTCTCGCGGCCAAAGACGGAGTCGGTGCCCGTGGCGGCGTCGGCGTTCCACTGCTCGATGGTGGCGGCCAGACCCTCGCCGTCAAAGCCCAGCTCGTCGCCCAGTTCTTGAGTGCTGTCAGCGTTCTTCACATAGCCCTGCTCGGCCAGGCCCTGCATGCGCTCGTCGTAGTTGTCGCCGTCGAAGATGGCGTACACCTCGCCCTTGTCCTGCGCGAGGATCTCGGTGGGCACCTCGAACTTCTCTGCGCAGAAGCGCTCGCCTGCGTTGTTGACGTAGATGGTGCCGTCCACCATGAAGCCGCCTGCCGGGAACGACATGCCGTAGCCCTCGATGACCGAGGGGAAGGTCTGGATCTGGTCGAGGTCCACGGCCTGGGCGCCCACCTCCTGCGCCATGATGAGGCCGTCGCCGGTGGTGGGGGCCATCTCGTCGGTGATGCAGTTGGCGTAGGCCGGGGCAACCTCGGCGATGAGCTCCTTGTTCTTGCCGAAGCCGCCCGTGGTGAGGATGACGGCACTGCAGGAGAACTCGAGCTCCTGGCCGTCGGGTCCGGTTGCCTTCACGCCGCAGACGCGCCTGGCCTCGTCAACCACCAGCTCGTTGGCGGCCACGCCCGTGTACACCGGGATGCCCGCGTCCTTCACGGCGGCGTCGAGGGCGGCGATGATGGTCGTCATCGTGGTGGTGCCGTCGGCCTCGCTCTTGAGCAGGTAGTAGTTCTGCGAGGAGTTGCGCTCGTCGTCGGAGATCTCCACCGTGAACTCAACGCCCAGGCCCGACAGGTAGTTGATGGCCTCGGCTGAGTTGGAGATGAAGGCGTCCACCAGGTTCTTGCGGCTGCGCTCGTTGGTCTGGAGCTCCTCGAAACCCTCGAACGACGTGTCGGCCGCCTGGTAGGCGGGGTCGGCCAGCTGCACGTCGGAGTCGAACGCGTTGATGCCGTTGGAGGCGCACAGGGTGTTGCCGCCCACTACGCCCGACTTCTCGAGCACGACGACGCTGGCGCCGTCGTTGGCGGCGGTGATGGCGGCCATGAGGCCTGCGCCGCCTGCGCCCACGATGACGACGTCGGCCTGCGTCTCGTACTCGGCGGCCTGCTTCTCAACGGGGGTCGAGAGGGCCGCCGCGTCGCCGCCCGCCTGCTCGACGCAGTCGGCGAGAGCGGTGGTGAAGGCGTTGCACGACAGGGTGGCGCCGCTCACGGCCTCCACGGCCAGCGTCTGGTTGTCGAGCACCTCCTGGGTGAGCGTGTCCATGGCGGCTGCGCCGATGGTGGGGGTCTCGGAGCTGTCGACGTCGATGGACTCGATGGCGCTCTCGGAGAAGGTGACCGTCAACGTGACGTCGCCGTTGCGGCCCGCCGCCGTGGCGCTGTACGTGCCGGGGTTGGTGAAGACGGCAGCTCCGCCCGTCGCGGTATCGGCGTGCGCAAACTGGGGGAGAAGCGTGGCGCCGGCCAAGACGGCCGCGCCCGCGACGAAGGAGCGGCGGGAGAAGACGGTGGAATGCATGAGGCAGCCTCGATTCGTATCCGTGGGTATTTGTCTGTCGTGCCGAGGATTGGCGTGCGACGACTGATATATTTGCCTTTGCCACGCGCTTGTCCAATCTGTCGCGCGGTGTATATTGGTTCCCAGGGCAGGTGGAGATTTCTCTACCTCATGGGTTGAACTGGGAAAACGATGATTGCCTTTTGAAGGGGGACAAGGGATGCCCAAAGCAGGCGACGGTGCTGGCATAGGGCCGCAGGCGGTCCCGTATGGCCGTGAGCGGGCGGGCGCGGCAGAGGACGCGTCCGCCATGACCGACTCGCCCTCCTTGCAGGTCGCCTCCAGCGCGAGCCTGCGTGCATCGGTCGCGCTTCTTGTGCTGGCCGTGGCGATGCTCACGGCGAGCGGTTGGCTCGGCGAGCTGGTGGTGGGGTTCTCCAGCGTGCAGGGCATTCCATGGGCTTCGGGCCTTTCCAACGTCATGGTCGCCGCCGTGTACCTCGGCTGCATCTTGGGGCATGCGCGCGCCGAGCGTGCCTGGCGTGCGGTTTCTGCGCGCAGGGTCTCCAGGGCGCTCGTCTGCATGGGAACCGCCGCGGCCCTCGGGCGGGCCTTGTCATGTCTCGGGGGAGCATGGGGTCTGCCCGCGGCCGCCATCGGTGCCGGCCATGCGTTCTATGAGGCGTGTGACGCCGTGCTGCTCATGTCTGCGT
>CAKUKJ010000161.1 GCA_934662525.1 uncultured Coriobacteriales bacterium
GAAGGCCGCGCTGGGATAGCGTTGTTTGCGCGGGTGGGCGTGAGCAGGGGGCGGTTTCATCCAACCTCCTGCCCATGCCCACGAATTTGGTGAGCCGACGACAAGGCGGCATTATGAATTGGCGGCGCTTCCGACAAGGTGTTGCCCGCGCAGCTGACCTGCTGCGTCCCCGCGTTTAGAGGCGACGCTCCCTGATTTCCCCATTAAGAGCAGTTGACTTGCGGCTCGTGTGCGACGAGACTGGCATCAAAATGGGTTTCGGAGTAGTTTTGACAAGCGCGCTGGCAGCAAATCCGGTTTCGGTTCTGCGCTGTTTCGTGGCCTTCGCTCCGTGAAGGACTGACGTTTGCGCCGCCCACTCTTTGAGCGAAAGGCCGTGGCGCTGCCAACCGGCAAACTGGTCGGGATTCATGTTACATGCATCCTGGCTCAACCTGCGGTTCATGTCGGAGGAGCACCCTGGTCAGCGCAAACTCGCTTCTAGGAAGGGACCGCACGATGGGCGTCGTCAATTTTCTCTGCAACATCATCTGGTTTGTGCTGGCGGGCGTATGGCTTGCGTTGGGGTGGGCGTTCTTCGGGGTGCTGTGGTGCATCAGCATTGTGGGTATCCCTGTGGGCGTGCTGTGCTGCATCACTGTCGTGGGCATTCCGGCCGGCTTGCAGAGCTTCAAGTTCGCCAAGCTCGCCCTTATGCCGTTTGGCAGCCAAGTGCGGTGAGGCGCGGCCGTCTTCTCATGCCTGCGGTCCCCGAAGGAGCCTCGGCCCCTTCCGATACGGCGTCCCACAGCACCATGGCGTTGTCGGCGAACGGGCTGGCGCTCATTTCCTTGGGGGTCTGCATGAACCCGCCGTACTGGCCGAACCATGCCGCCGGGTGACAGATGTGGCCGAATGGCAAGAGGAGCGGCGGGCGGGCATGAGGGGCCTCCTTGGTCATGCTGTGATTGACGCAGGCGATTGTGCCGCCCCCTTGTTTCGGAGGCGATTCATCGTCGTCGAAGAAACGCGGGCGAAAACGGCTTTTAATGCGGCCGAGATTGCAGGTTGTAAATCTGTTCGAGGTGGCTACAATGCAACAGTGAATAATGCATGAGTGCATACAAAGGAGTTCGAATGTTCGTTGGCCGTGAGAGGGAGCTTGCAAAGCTTGAGAGGCTGTATGCGACGGGCGCGTTCCAGATGGCGGTCGTATACGGCCGCCGACGCGTGGGAAAGACCTCACTTGTCCAGGAGTTTGCCAAAAGCAAGCGGACGTTGTTCTTCACCGCGCTCGACCAGGCCGACAAGGACAACCTTGCCGATTTCAGCCGAAGCATATGGGACTTCTTTCATATGCCTCGAGGTGCGGCGTTCGTTTCATGGTCGGAAGCGTTCGATTATCTTGCGGCCCGCGCGTTTGACGAGCGTTTTGTATTTGTATTCGACGAGTTGCCGTATGCGGCAGGTAGGAATGAGGCAATTCCCTCGGCTTTGCAAATCTGTATAGACGCCAAAATGAAGCAGACGGGGTTGTTCGTCATCCTATGCGGCAGCAACCAGGGTTTTATGGAAAGCGAAGTCCTTGGTCGCAAGAGCCCCCTCTATGGCCGGCGTACCGCTCAAATCAAATTGGAGCCGCTGGGATACCTCGACGCGGCGAAGATGCTGCCGGGAGTTGGAACTCAGGACCTTTTTCGCTATTACGGCTGTTTCGGAGGGGTTCCCTATTATTTGGAGCAGATAGACCTCGGTCTTGGCTTCTGGGATAATGTGGCAGAGCTTTATTTCGATGTGACCGGTTTTCTGTACGACGAGCCATACGGCCTTCTCCGCCAGGAATTCGATGAGCCGGCGCTTTACAACTCGGTGTTGCGTGCGATTGCCGGTGGGGCGAACCGTATGGGGGAGATATCCGATCGCACCGGCATCCCAAGAACGTCTCTGCCTCGCTATCTCAAGTCCCTCGTCGGCCTTGGGCTTGTTGAGCGCGTGGTGCCGTTCGGAGAAAATCCCGACACGTCCAAAAAGGCCCTGTATCGCATCAAAGAGGCCTGTTATGACTTTTGGTTTACATTCGTGATGCCGTATGTCTCCGACATCGAGCGAGGTCTTGGCCAGGCCGCCGCCCGATCGATAGGCGAGGAGCGGCTGAGCGAATATTTGGGGCATCGTTTCGAGAGACTCTGCGCTGAGTGGCTGGTAATCCAGGCAAACAACGGGTCACTTCCTATCTCGGCGACGCAGGTCGGATCATGGTGGGGCACAAATCCCGCCATACGGCAGCAGGACGACATCGATGTTTTGGCGGCCGACCCACAGGGCGGGCGCCTGCTCATTGGCGAATGCAAGTACCGTGAGTCATTCGATGAGACGGAGGTCATGCGAAAGCTCGATTTGAGGATGGGGCTTATAAAGGGATACGAGGTCGTTTCGAAGGTTGTTTTTAGCAAACGCCCCCTCTCTGATGCGACAAAGCTCAAACTTGAGAAAGACCCGAGTTACGCCTGCATCGACCTTGAGGGGATGTATTCCATGGCCGATGCGTCGCAATTGCGCCCATAGGGGGCGCTGGCGGGCACCGTTCCCCTCAGCCCTCCACCACGATGGTTGCCTTGATCATGCCCATCCAGCAGGAGTAGGGGTAGGTCCCGGGCTGCGTGGGGGTGAAGGCGACGGTCGTGTCGCCCTCGGAGAGGTCGGCCGTGACGCCGAAGGCGGGTATGGAGAGCGACGCGTTGCAGCCGATGAGCTCGCCTTCCGGGACGTGGAACGTGAGCTCGACCGGTGCGCCGGCCTTGACGTGAACGTCCTGGTAGGAGCCGTAGTCGACCTTGACCGTTGCGCGCTGGACGCCGTCGGCGCCCATTGTGGCGACGGCGGCCGCCTCGGTGTCGATGTTGATGCCCGACCAGGGGGTTGCGACCCCTGCCAGCGCCAGGCCGTTACCTGCCGCCACCAGGCCGAATAGCACGAGCGCCGCCCCGCCCACGCGCATGATGGCCCTCCGCCAGCGGGCCTTGAGCGCGCTTATCACACCGCCGGCGACGAACATGAGGGGCACGGTGCCCAGGCAGAACGCAAAGAGCGAGAGCGCCCCGCGTGCGGGGTCGCCCGTGGCGATGGCATAGAGCTGCATGGCCTGGAGCGGCCCGCACGGCATGAAGCCGTTTGCCACGCCGAGAAGGAACGGCCCACGTGAGCGCAATGCACGGCTGGCTTTGCCAAGGCGTTTGACCAGGCTTTTTGGGAGAATGTTCGAGACGAGCCCCGGCGGGATCGCCCCTGTGAGCGAAAGCCCCAGCACCATCATCATGATGCCGGCGGCGACCCCGACGACCGCGCGTGTCAGAGGCGAGACTGAGAATGCAGACCCTACGAGTCCTAGCAGCGCGCCTATCGCGCTGTAGCTCACGAGGCGCCCCGCGTTGTACAGGGCGGGGGAGCGCAGGCTGGAGCCGAGGCGGCCGGGCCGGGATGCGCCGGGGAGTCTTCCATCGTCGCCGATGAGGCTTTCTCCCAGGTTGAGCCCTCCGCACATGGCGATGCAGTGCACCGAGGTCAGAAGGCCCACGCCGAAAAGCGCCGGGTAGGCCATAGTTTCGGTCCCTACGGTGGGAAACGCCAGGAACACGTCGGTGAGCCCAAGTTGGCGTGCGAGGAAGAGGAGGATTGCCAGGCCGCAGACGATGGCGAGCGAGGAGAGAATGCTGCGGGCCATTTTTGCGCCCGTCGGCCCATGCGTCGAGCCGCTGTGCGCCGCTTTCGCGCGTGGTTTTTCCTGCGCCGGGCCTTTCCCGGTTTGACGTGCGCCGCCCTTGATGCCCGCCGAAGCTTGCGCCGCCGCGTCGGGGGAGGCCCCGGCAGAGCCCCCGCGCTTCTCGGACGCGCCCGCGCCGCCGGTGATGCCCGGCATGCGGTCGGCTGCAATGCGCCTGGCGGAGGCCGCTGTGCCACTGGCCCCTGCTTGTGCCGGGCATGGATGTATATCGAGCGCCGACGCTTCGTAGCCGGCGGCTTCTATGGCGGCTGCCAGGGCCTTGTCGACAGCGTCTGCGTCTGCGTCCTCGGCATACCCCGCCTCGAGCAGCTCCTCGGTCAGGCTTGCCTTAGCCCACGCGACGCCGGCGACGCGCTTCGCCGCGCGCTCCACTGCGGCCTCGCACGCCGTGCAGGCCATGCCCTCGATTTTAAAACGCCGGGTTACTGTTTCGCCCATGTTTTGAAGAGGGGAGCGACGCTCTCGAGTGTTTGCTCGTCCACCGACAGCGTGTCGCCCGAGACCGTCCATGTGCCGTTTGCCAGCGGCATCGGCTCGCATCCTTGCTGAGCGTCGCCCACGATGTCGTAAGAGAACGTGTTGCCGCAGTTTTGGCACTGGAGGGTGCCGTCTTTTTCCAGGAAGTACGCTTTGGGCGAGCCGTTGCACACCTGGCAGGTGTCGAGTGCGACGCGCACCTGGCCCGAAGAGTCCTGCACGGCGAGCAAGCCCACTTTGCCCGCGCCGGTCTCATAGGTGAAAAACCGTGGGCTGTTGTCGAGCGAGGCCACGCTGAACTCGACGTTACTGCCGTTGAGCGTGCCCGCCTGTGAGCTGCTGGCCTGCCCCGATTCCCCGCAGCCCGACAGCGGAAGGATGAGGGCCGCCGCCAGTGCCGCGGCGGCCAGGGCAAACGCCCGGCTGCGCCTTCCTACCGTGCTTGTGCTGCGATGCATGCCGTTCTCCCTTTAAAAACCTATAAATGCTATAGGTATACATGATTAACTGACGTTCGCGAAATATAGCAAGGATGCCCGGCCCTCACCAGGGGACGTGCGGCATCGAGATGTGCCCTCACAAGATGCGCGCATAGTTTGTGACGCTGTGGGAGCGGGCCCAAACGTCGCCTTTCAGGCTTTATGAACAAGTTATGAAATTTTAACTTTATCGACCAATCAAGTTAGTCAGCATTGACACAGGTTCAGAAAGTAAGTAATCTATAACTAGTCGCAAGGAGCGAACAGCCAAAAGGAACGACGGCATCGCATCCAGCGCTTCAGACGCCTCCCTCTCCTAGGGCCCGGGTTTCCCGCCCGGGCCCGTCCCAAGGGAACGGCATCCCGCAAACAGCCTCCCTCTCCTTTGAGGCCCTGGACTCCCATCCAGGGCCTCGTCCCGTTTATGGGGCAAATCGGGGCGCCGGTTGCCGCGCCGCCACGGAGTGCGCGCTGGCCAATGCGTGCCTGGCCGCAATCGGTGCCACTTCGTCGCGGGCACGTTCCTTTCGCATGCTTGGGGTATCATGCGTCACGTGGTGGGCCGCCGCCTGCCCGATGTTGCCAGATGTGCAGGTGCGAGCGGGGGAGGCCCATGCCATGAGGGGAGCGAAAGACAAGGGGGAGGCCTCGGCCATCTCAGGCTCAAGGCATGCAGGCCCGCTTGCGCTCAGCCAGTTCGGCCTGGGCTTTTGGCAGGCGTGGTGGACGTTGGCATTCTGCACCGACACCCTTGTGGGCCCAAACTCCGCTGCCAGCCTCATGCCCGATGCCCACCTGCTCATGTTTGCCGTCACAACGCTTGGGTATGCCGCGACGCTTGCGCTCAGTCGCGCGTTCGGGGGGTTCTCCTCAAGCAGGGCGGTTCGTTTGGCGGCGGCCTGTCTGTGCTGTGCCGGGTCATTGGGTATGGCGGCGGCGACGTATCTGCCGTTGAGCGCAAGCCTCGCCAGCTCGCTCGTGTTCTTGCTCGCCACCGTCTCGTTCTCTTTGGGCAATGCGCTCCTGCTGTGCCTGTGGGGCGAGCTTTGGTCCGCGCTTGCCTCGGGCCGGGTCGGACGCTGCCTGTATATGTCGTACATCATCGCGTTCGCGCTTTATTTTGTCGTGAGCCCATTGCCCCTGGCCGTGCGCGCCTCCGTCTTGGCCGTGCTGCCCGCCGTGTCGTGCGCGATCTTGTCTTTGTCCCAAGGGGAGGCGCGCCGTACCCCTCGCCTAGCCGTCGCCGCTCGCCCGGTCCCTCGT
>CAKUKJ010000162.1 GCA_934662525.1 uncultured Coriobacteriales bacterium
CCGAGTCACCCCGCCCCTTGCGAGCCTGCGCCGATTCCGTTACTGCAAAACGGCCCGAGCCGCAGGTGTTGCAGGCATGGCTAGTTCTCGCCTGGCTCGTCCGCGATGCCGAGCACGTTCCTGAGCAGTTCGATGTCGCTGGCGAGGAAGCCGTCGGTGTAGTCGGCAAGGCCTTTGTAGAAATCGGTACGGGCGAACTTGCGCATGTCCGAGGTCATCATGCCCGTCCAGGCGTAGAGATGGTCGGCCAGGAAGTTATGCTGGGTGAGCAGCAGGCTTGCGACACCGTCCTCGTCGCCCTTCCGGCAGGCGTCGGCGGTGCGATTTGCCATGGCGGCCATGAACTCGCACTCCCTGGCGATGTGGTCCTCCGACTCCTTCCAGGTCTTTGCCTTGTCGAGCGCCTGGCTGCGATAGATGGCGAGCACCTCGTCGCGGGCCTCCTGCATCATGAGGCGCTTCGGGGAGGTATAGACGCTCTCGTAGGGATAAGCGGCGCTGAAGGCGTCCATGCCGCTTCCGATGAAGGCGTGCACGTAGTCCACGGCGAGCTCCTGCAGGGTGCCCGACCACACGTTGCTCAGGTATGTGGCCATGAGGCGCATGCCCTCGTCGGCCAGGTCGCTGCCAGAGCGCACGGGGAAGGAGGTCTTGCGCAGCTGCTCGAGAAGCTCGTCGTCCATCTCCTTGGCGTATAGGCGACTGAGCAGGCCATACGCCTTGGCGCGGGAGTCGTTGGTTTTGGCGAACTCCTCGAGGGTGATCTCTTCGGAAGCGGTATTAGTATCCATGGCGGGGTCTCCTAGATATTGAGTCTGTGAGAACGGAAGCAAATTAAGCCATTACACCCTCGAGTTCGAGCTGCTCGATGGCTTTATATCCCAACTCGGTCGTAAACCAGTTGTGCGCCCAGGACAGCGCGTCGCACTCGCCCAGGATGTTGAAGAAGTGCGCGGCCCAGTAGCGCGGCTCCTGCAGCAGCGGGTCGGAGTCGACCAGGTCGCCGAGCTGCTTGGCGCTCTTGCCGCCCTCTTCGGCGCAGGCCTTGAGGATGCGCAGGTAAATGGGCTTGTAGATGTCGTCGCGGTCAAACACCGCGTTCAGGCGCTCCATGGGCTTGTCTGCATCGAGCTGCGCCTGCCCGGTGGGGGTCGTCTTGTAGCGCACGACGACGCGCTCGGCGGGTTGCATGCACTCCACGCCGTTCACCACGACGACTTCGGGCTTCTGGTCCTCGGCCTCGCCGACCTTCTCAAGGGCGCCGGAGCGCTCGAGCAGGTTGCACATGGCGGGGCCGTCGAACACAGAGCGGAAATTCGCCTGGAGCTTGTCGGCGTAGGCGTTGACGTCCTCCACGAGGGCAGGCTCGCGACACATGTCGAGGATTGAAAGGAGCACCTTGCGGCGGGTTTTCATGCGGTTGAACAGCTCGGCGGTCCGCACCTCGGCAGGACGCTCGTCCACCTTTATCTCGGGCGCATGGTCTGCATCGGGATCGCCCAGGTAAGGCAGAACCTCCTCTTCGGCGGGGGCGTTCTGGCGCTCGGCGTCGGTTGCCTCGAACAGGTCCGGGTTGATGGGCTCCAACTTCATGGGTCTCTCTCCTCTTTATATATGCTTGTGTGTCTATATGTATTCAATCATGCAAGCAAGCCGTATGCATGGGAACGCGCGCCGCACCGTGCAAGCGGGGCGTCTAGGCAAAATTGACCTGGTTTGCACCTACAAGCAAACCGCGCATCTTGTCGCGAACGGTGGTCGACTTGCCCAGCACAACCTCTGGCACAGGCATCTCGCACCGTTCGGAATAGCCGCCCACGAGGTCGGGCGCGAAGATGTCCTCCGACAGGGTGATGGCGTGCTTGGGGCACGCCGTCTCGCAGCAACGACACTTCACGCACTTGGCAGGCGTATGGACGATACCGATGGACTTTCCGCTGTCCTCGTCATATTTGACGAGCGCTCCCGTGGGGCAGAAGACCGTGCAGAGCCTGCACGATTGGCAATGCGAGACGTCAAGCGAGACATGGCCCCAAAGCCTCGTGGCAACTGTCTCGTCGGCGGGGGTGCCCAGCGAGTTGAGCGTGCGCAAAAGGCGGCCGCGGCGGTTGGGCACCTGTTGGGGAAGCTTGCCTTGGGCGTCGAGCTTCATGGGCTTGTACGATTCGGGGTCGACATGCATGTCGAGTGAGACGTTTTCGTGACGCGTGACAGGGCGCGCCTCGTCCACAAACCCCTCGGTCACGACCTCCTCGGGCAGATTGGCCCGAATGGATACCTCCAACGCCGCGCCCCAGGCTTCCAGCAGCTCGCAGGCGCCGTTAACGACCTGGGCGATGAGGGATTCTTCGCCCTTGGCGGCCGTGCGGCCGTCCACAAACGTCAGGCTTTGGGCACCGCAGGCCGCCAGCGTCACAATCATCGACTCGTCGAAGCGCGCAAGCGTCGCCACCTCGCTGACCTTGGCCGGGTCGAAGTGCCCGAACTCGCGGTCGAGCGCATCGGTGGAAGCAACCACCACGCGGTCGCCATTGGCCGAACCCGCCTGCACGCAACGCTCGAGCAGCTCGCGATCGTCGGGCCCCTCGGCCACCAAGGCGCACGTGGGGCAGGCCGTGGCACAGGCACCGCATCCCGTGCATCGCGCAGGGTCGCAGGCAATCATGCCGTCATCGGCCACCGTGAGCGCTCCGGTAGGGCATGCCTTGGCACAGGCACCGCAGCGAGCGTTTCTGTTGCGCACCTCGATGCAGCGGATGGGAAATACCTGCAGGTACGGGCTTTCGAGAACGTCGAGAACCCCCAGCGCGTTCTTGCGATCGGTCATGGGAGTCTTCCTTTCACACAAATGGGCACACAAAGGGACAGGACGGCAGCGAGGGGACGCACCGGTCCTGGGCGAAAGCCCTCGCAGGGACGCAGCGGGTTTTCTTCGAAACCCCCGTGGCCGCGCTGTGCAAAGGCTCATGCACGTCCAGTGCACATCGCCTTCGCACGCCTTGCCATAGACGATCTCATCAAAAAGGCAGGAAGAGGGCTGCGCCTCTCTGAGGGCTTTCGCCCGGCCGCCCGACCCGATGGGGTCAGGTCGGGCGGCCTTGAGGCAAAAGCGGCAAAACAAGCCAGGGCGGGCTTAGGCATGAGGGCATGTTCTGTCCGCCCCGGCGTCTAACGCGTAAAGCTCAATCGAACGAAAGTCTTAGAGGTCGGCCACAGCGGCGGCGGCCTCGGCGATGCCGTCCTCGACGTCGGTCAGCTCGTAGGTGACGCCCTGGTTGGTGGCGGTGTGCGACGGGTCGAGCGAGTTGTCGAGGGCGTCGTCGTACCACTTGTGGCCGCGCAGGATGTACGCGAAGCTCGGGCCGTTGCCGCCATCGGGCAGGTGATAGACCTGGTCGTCGGTGAAGGGCTCGATGAAGTCCATCATGCGGCGACGCTCGCCGGTCCACTCGCCGTCGGTCTCCTGGGCGCCCACGAAGCTGTCGTAGCCCTCGTCGATGTCGCCCACCCAGCGGGCGTTGCCGCTGCACTGGGAGACGCACTGGGGCACGCCGCCCTCGTCGATGTTGTCCTTGCACATCGTGCACTTCTTGGCGGTGTTGTCCTCTTCGCTGATGTAGCGCACGCCATAGGGGCAAGCAGACAGGCATGCGCCGCAGCCGATGCACTGCTCGGCGTCGATCTGGATGGTGCCGTCGTCGGTTTTGACGGAAGCGCCGGTGGGGCACACGGTGACGCACTCGGGGTTGGCGCAGTGCTGGCAGGTCATGGGCAGGAAGTACATGTACACGTCGGGATAGTCGGCGCCCTCGTACTCGGGGTTGGGGCCGATGCGCAGCACGCGGTTCCAGTACTCGCCGATCGGCACCCCGTTGAGACCCTTGCAAGCGACGCTGCAGGCCAGGCAGCCTACGCAGCGGTTAAGGTCGGTGATGATGGCCTTCTGCATTGCTTACTCCCTCCCCTCATAGGTGGGCAACCATTCCTTCAGACGCGGGTCGGAGGAATCATGGATGATCTCGGTGCCGTCCGAACCGCAGGGCACGGGGTTGTTGAACGGCGAGTTCTCAGGCGTGGCCTTGTAAATCTTGACCTGATAGGAGCGTAGGTTGGACGTGCCGGAGATGGGATCCTGGGCGTCCTTGTCGATGAGGCAGTTGACCTGCGAGAGCTGGAAGCCGTGGCCGGAATCCTGGATCTCGGGGTACCACCAGGTGTGCTCTAGGTTGACCGTGTGCTGGTCCACGCCGTAGTACAGGTCGGCGCACTCGCGGATCTTGCCGTAAGGCGTCTCGATCCACACCCAGTCGCCTTGCTCGATGCCGTACTGGGCGGCGGTGACGGGGTTGATCTCGATGCGGGGCACAGGCCACAGCTCGCGGCACCAGGGCAGCTGCCTGTGCTCGGAGTGGAAGTACACCGGGATGCGGCGGCCGGTCGTGGCCGTGAGCGGGTACTCCTTGGCCATCTCGGGGTCGGCGACGGGGCCATGCGGCGGCTCGGTCCAGCTGGGCAGCCACAAATCCTCGCGGTCGGGCATGTAGGACTCGACGACGCAGCTCCACAGCTCATGCTTCATCGTGGGCGTGAAGAAGCCGGGCTTCCAGTCGGCGATGCCGGGGCCTGCGGTGTAGTCGAGGCGCGCCCAGACGGCGTCGCGGCCGCGGAAGCCGCCGGTCTGGTAACGGCGGTAGGTGCCCCACATGTCGGGCTCGATTTCCTTGGCCTGCCACCAGCCGTGGGTCTGGAAGTCGCGCACGTAGTCTGCCCAATGCTCGTACTTGGGCGTGATCTCGCTGAAGAGCTTGCCCTTGCGCTCCATGTTGACGACTTTGCCGTTCTCCACGGTGTAGTACGTCTTGGTGTACTCGTCGTCGGAGAGGAGCTTGATGGAGTCGTCGAGCTGCCAGTTGATGTCAGGCCACTCGTTGCCTTCCTCGGTGTTCCAAGGCATGCCCCAACGGCGGAACAGGTCCATGACGATCTCGGGGTCGTACATGGCCTCCGCAGGAGGCTCGACGCACTTGACCGTGGCTCCCATGCCGCCGGCGGAACCCTGGGAGGCACGGGGGCTGGACAGCTCGATCCAGTGGGCGACGGGCAGGATGATGTCTGCCGCGTCGGTGGAGGGGGCGTGCCACAGGTTCAGGTCGACGTAGAAGTCGAGGCTGTTGAGGGCGTCCCAGGCAAACGTGGAGTTGCAGGCGCACATGAAGTTGCCCGACTCGTTCCACAGGGCGCGCACGGGGTAGGGATCGCCCGTCAACATAGCGTTGAACGTGGTGTTCATGTCGCACCAGTAGCCCCACCAGTCGAGCAGCGGGAAGTTCTTGATGCCGAGCTGCTTCTCGTTGACCTCGCGGGGAGGCAGCGACGCGCCGGGCACCCAGGCGGAGAAGCCCTGCAGGTCGCCGTCGATGGGGACGATCGTGGTGGAGCGGTTGCCGCCGGGGGTGTCGATGTTGCCCGTCAGGGCGACGATGGCGTCGCAGCAGCGCGAGTTCTGGACGGCGTTGCAGGCATGCTCGATGGCGAGCATGTACTGGATGCCGCCGTTGCCGTATCCGGTCTCAGGGTCGATGCGGGTAGCGTAGGCCTTGGCAGCGCCCTCGATCTCCTCGGCGGGGATGCCGGTGATTTCGGCGGCCTTCTCGGGGGCGTACTCGGCGGCCTTCTCGGCCAGGATGTCGAAGACGGGGCGCACGGTGTGCTTGGAGCCGTCCTTGAGGGTCACCTCGAACTCGCCGTACAGGGCCGGGTCAATCGCCGGGTCGAAGGGCAGCAGATCCGGCACATGGCCCTGGATGTAGCCCTTGAGGCAGTTGGCCTGCTCGGCCTCCTTGCCCTCGCGGGCCTTCATGGAGTCGTAGTTCTCGCCCTCCCAGAAGCCGCCGGTCTCGTCGATGACGCCCTCGGAGTCGGCGTTGAACCAGGTGAACTCGCCGTACTGGTGCTCGATACCGTCGGCC
>CAKUKJ010000163.1 GCA_934662525.1 uncultured Coriobacteriales bacterium
GGGCCACTGCGGGGCGTGCACGTGCAGGTCCACGAATCCAGGCAGCCCGTAGGCACCCTGCGGCAGCTCGACGAGCGAGCCAGTCTCGCGGGCATGCGCCACGCGCGCCTTATAGTCTGCCGCGCTCGGGAGGGTCACGGCGGAGATGACCCCGCGAGGGTCGACCTCTATGAGGGCGTCTTGCAGGTATTCCATCTCGCCGTAGCGCGGCGTGTGGAAGAACGATCCGAGAAAGGCTGCGGGTTTGGGCATGGAGCGGCTCCTTGGATAAGATGGCGATTCTTGCGGATTCCGACCGTGGGATTGTAGTGCTCTTTTTGGGGCGCGGCCCCGTCATACTGCCCCTATCGCAACAAGGGCTTAAGCGGGTCGGGCATGGCGGTGACTATGCGGTCGGTCAGTTCCTCGGCAGAAATGGGCTTTCCTTGGGCCGTCCACTCGATCATCGACCACAGGCTTGCCCGTAGAAAGAAGAGGAGATAGAACTCTATTTTGTCAGTGAGGGCCGATTGTCCGGCATGCGTGACAATGTGATTGGACAAGAGGCTTACGAGCAGCCGGCTCGCCGACTCGCGCCATGAATCGACTCCGTGGGTGTTTGTCACCAGGTTCTTCACATAGGCGGTCTGCGGTTCATAGATGTCGATGTTGCGTCGCTGGAATTCCCAATAGGTGCCGCCCGAGCCGAGCGTTTGCTCGTACGTTCGACGTAACCCGGTCTCAAAGACCCAGTTTGCCAGGTCGTATTTATCAGTGAAATGGTTGTAAAACGCCCGGCGCGAAAGGCCGGCACGTTGCGCTATGTCGTTGACGGACAGCTTGTTGAAGGGCTTTTCATTCATAAGCTCCTTGAAAGAGCTGCCGAGAGCCTCCTTGGCCTCATTGGTATCGTTCATGTGACTCCCCCTTGGGAGAATTGTCTCATTCCGGCATGCTTCACGGAAGTAAGAAATTGAGAAGGCACTTTACATTTCGTCATTTCTGTGAATCGACCGATCGTCGGAGCGGGCCGTACAATCCAGCTGCCGTACGGACAACTGGATGATTCCAATCGTCTAAGGAGAGGGGAAAGATGATGGAAAATGTTACGCGCAGACAGCTTCTTGAAGGCGTCGGCCTTTCTGCAGCCGCGCTCGCGGCTTCCGGGGCTTTTGCCCAAAACGCCCATGCAGAGGAGGTCCCAGAACCCACTTTGCAGGAGTGCCAAGATGCCGAAAGGCAGGCGGCAAAGGCTCAGAACAGGCCGATGGACCCCATCAAGTTTGTCACTGCGCTGTCGACCGACGAGCTTGATGCCATGCTCGAAGACCGCGTCGAGGTGACACAGGATTACGTCACCCCCGGCGGCAAGGTTATCCCCGCCGTATACGTGAACCTGCGCAACCACATCAACCGGTGCGCTGCAGGTGTGGGCTCAACATGCTCAGGCGACGACAACTGGGATTTGTTCATGGACTTTCTGAGCATGGAGGATGCCGAGCATCTGCTGGCCATGCCCGTGACCAAGGAGATCAAGGCTCCCGACTATGCCCGGGCTATCGGGGTGTCCGAGGATGAGGCCTCCGACATTCTCAACGATTTGGCGGACCGCTCCTGGCTGTGGCGTATTCGCCGGGGCGGCATGGACGTCTATCAGATCATGGGCCTGATTCCCGGTATCTGGGAGTGGCACGAGCTGTGGGAGGGTCAGAATGGCTCGGCAGACAGCATGCTGCAGTTCAACATCGACTGCGACTCCTGCTGGGGTGAGAAGCGAGCGACGGCATCCATCTATCAGCCCTTCGTCCATGTCCAGGCATGCGACGATTCCGTCGTTGAGGGCGTGGTGCCCTTATATTGCGACTGGAATGCCGCGCTCGACCGCTTTGACCGTTTTGGCGTGATGCCCTGCCAGTGCCGCACGAAAAACATCAGCTATGGTCTATCTACGCCGCAGGATTGCTACGGTATCGAGGGGGCCGAGGACCCGGGGCGCATCGAGACGTGCGTTTCCATGGGCGAGGTCGCGGAGTACTTTGTCTCGGCCGGGCTTGCCCGTGAGATTTCCCGCGATGAGGCGCGCGAGATCATGCGCACGAGTGCGGACGACGGCAACATTATCGAAGGCTATTCGTGGAAGACGGGCGGCGCATACTGCGCATGCAACGCCAATGTCTGCCTGTTTGCCAATGCATATAAGTCCATGGGTCCCGGTGTGAACAGCTTCCAGTATCTTTCGGATATGAACCTTGCCTACGACAAGGCCGCATGCATCCAGTGTGGGGCCTGTGAGGCACGTTGTCCCATGCAGGTCATAGAGGTTGACGAAGGGGGATATCGCATAGCCGGAGACGTGTGCTTCCGCTGCGGTCAGTGCGCTACGGTATGCCCCGTGGGAGCCCGCAAACTTGTCGCAAAGGAGCCTTGGGAGTCGTTCGAGCGCGACGAAGACTTGTTTGACAAAAACCTCACGGCAGCAAGGCTCAACATGGCCTTGGGCGGCGTGGTCGATTTTACCGGCGACATCGAGGAGGTTCGCGCGGCCGACAGGTTTCAGATGTTTGGGTAAAGGAAGGGTTGGTCGGTTCATATAAGCTTGTCCCTTGAGCCCCGCAGTGCCCCCTGTCACTGCGGGGCTCATGTGTCTGTGGGGCCTGATCCGGGCCTTCGCGCGGCCCTGCGCAGTTTGGCACGCGCCAAACCCTGCCCTTGGGGCAGTGCCAATTGGCCCGCATTGTGTGGCTGAAGGTAGTTTCAGGATTCATCGCAAGTCCGATAATCCCCCTTGTTCAGTGGGGCGCCAGCTGCTCGGCCGGCAATTCCGGCTGGGGCCGCCGCTCCGCAATCGTTCGAGAGGGGAGAACGCCATGATCGCTACCCATCGGCTCCATGTGGTGAGTGCCGCATGCGCCACGACGCTTTTGGCAGGCACAATCGCGCTTGCCTCCTTCGGTGTGGGCTCGGCCAGCGCCGACGCCGCTGCCGACGACGCCTATGCCGGCTCCGACGGCACGACGTACAACGTGCTCGACATCCCAAGCGCGCAGTCGGGCGTCGCGCTCAAGGACAAGGCCTACAGCGCCGACGGCCCCATCGTGACCGAGCTCGCCGACGGGCGCTTCACCCAGCGCACGCCCAGCGAGAACATCTCGGCCGACTACGACGCCGAGGGCGCCTACTCGCACCCCGAGAAGAACGCCCTGTACAACTGCGCCTACCTCAAGGCCGACGAGCGCGGCTGCAACGCCTGCCATGACGATTTGGGCGCGCTGCTCAACGCAAGCAGCTACGGCCACACCGACCTCACCAACAACCTCGGCATTGACGTAGACGTGCAGATGTGTATCGACTGCCACACGGTGGGCGAGGGCTATCAGACCACGTTCTACGACTTCGGCACCCTCATCCACGGCATCCACCAGGACGTTGACGACGCCACGTGCATGAGCTGCCACAACGTGACCGAGGACGGCGAGGGCTTCACGATGTGGGACGCCTCGAAGCATTCGCTTCTGCGAGGCATCACGGCCGTGGCCGACGTGGAGGGCGACTTCTCCTGGAACCAGACGGACGTCATCCCCCAGGAGGACCTGTTCAACTACAGCTGGTACTACCGCGGCAGCGACTACCTGCGCAACTGGCGCGAGGCCAACGGCGGCGAGGCGGACGCCTCCATCTACGACCAGTGGAGCATATCGCTCACGGGCCTGTTCAACAAAGAGGTCTCCTACACCCTCTCCGACCTCATCGAGGAGGCGCCGAGCGTGACGAAGGCCGTCACCATGCAGTGCACGCTCAACCCCACGGGAGGCCCCTACATCGGCAACTGTGTGGTCACGGGCATCGACCTCAACTGGCTCATCGAGCAGGCCGGCGGCTTTGCCGACGACGCATATGCCATCTACAGCTCCTCGGCCGACGGCAACGCCAACTCCATGCTCGTCGACAACCTCGAGGGCAAGGACGCCCTCATCGTGTACGAGATCAACGGCGAGCCGCTTGAGTGGGACCAGGGTTTCCCCTGCATGCTGTGGATCGGCGGCACAGGCGCGCCCATCTGCTGCAAGGAGTTCAGCGACCTCATCGCCGTGGACGAGGACGACCCTGGCGTGTGGGAGTACGACGGTTGGACCACCGAGGACGGCGAGGGCTACTACAACAAGCCCAACGTCGGCATCTGGGGCACGCCGGAGGGCCTGTGCGTGCAGGCCGGCGAGCCGTACACGTTCAGCGGCTATGCGGCCTCGTGGGACGAGCAGACCGTGGCGCTCGAGTTCTCCATGGACGGCGGCAACACCTGGACGCGCTACGACACTCCCGACGCATCGGTCAACCAGTGGGTGAGCTGGCAGTTCACCTGGACGCCCCCGGCGGATGTGGACAGCGCCTATGTGCTCATGGTGCGCGCGGTCACCGAGGACGGCGCCACAACGCCCGAGCCCGTCGAGGTCATGGTGAACGCCAAGTCCGACCTCGACGCGTTCGCCGAGCAGGTGCGCTCGCTCGAGGGCACGCAGACCGACCTGGGCCTGGCCAGCAACCAGGCGATCGTCGACGGCAGCGTGGGCCCCGAGGAGGACATCTCCGAACAGGTCATTTCAGACCCGGTGCAGTACGCCTCCGACATCGCGGCAACCGAAGACAGCGGCTACACGTCCAACTTCGACCTGTGGGTGGGCGCCGACGAGGGCGATGTCGCGGACGGGGCCGATGCGAGCGAGCAGGCAGAAGAGACGGCAGACGGGGAAGCCTCCGACGAGTCCGACGCGGGCGCGAAGTAACGCAAGGGGAGTGGACGAGATGACGAAGACGCTTCGTTTTGATTCCGACATGACGAGGACGAAGGCCGGTGCGACCGCGCAAGCGGGTCCTGCGGCTCTCGGCACGTTTGCCGTCGCTGCCTTGGCGCTTGCGGGCATGGCGTCGCCGGCTTCTGCGATGGCCCAGGGTACGGCGCAGGGCGCCCCGACCGATGCGGCCGGGGCGCCCCAGGCGGCCACCGGTGTCGATGCGGCCGCCGAGACGGCCGTGCACGGGCAGGTCGAGCTTGCGGTGGTTCAGGGAACGTTTGGATTCACGCAGGGCGAAGTGACTCCCACGGCCCAGATTGCCCGTGCCCTCGGCGGGGCGGACAAGGTGCTGTGCGGCGCTTCCCAGGAGGTTGTGCCCACGGCTCAAGATGTCGTGTCCGACGCCGCAAGTTGGCAGATCACGGTGGATGGCGACGGCGTGGACGCCCCGGCGGAGGTCACGCTCGGCGAGCTTGCCCAGACGGGCTCGCAAAGCACGGTCATGGGGTGCTCGTGCCTGGGCAACCCGGCCGACGGGCGCGCGAGCGTCAACGCGGCCGTCACGGGAGTGCCGGTGGCGGACCTGCTTGAAGCGGCTGGCGGCGTCTCGGCTGACGCCAACGCCATCACGTTCTTCTCCTCCGACGGCTACGAGGTCACCCTGCCGCTCTTCTATGTCTTGCAGCGTTCCTCGATGATCGTCTATCAGGTGAACGGGGAGCCGCTGTCTGCCAGCATGGGCGGCACGAACCAGCTGTGGCTCGGGTCCACCTCGGCGCGCTATTTTGCCAGCGACGTCGTGGAGGTGCGCGTGACGTGCGAGGACGAGGCACCCGCTCTTCCGGGCAGCCCTGCGTCTGACGACCACGCCGCCAACCTTCCCAACGCCTCCGTGATACAGGGTGCCGCAGCCTAGATTGTGGATTACGGCCAAAATGATTCCGATGGCTGTTCTCAAGTTTTTCCTGTAAGAGGCAGACGTAAATGGGGAGTTGTTTCCGCATTTTGAGGGTTCTCCAGCCATGCTTGAGTCTTAGGCCAATTCGAGTGAAGGTCTGTGTCGAGAAAGCCGGTGCGAACCTTCACTTTTGCAGTATATCTAACAGGTATTTTGCAAACGCTGCAAAGAAGGCGCGCTTCCGATGGCTTGATGATGTACCTCAAGTCTGAGTGACAGCATCAATTC
>CAKUKJ010000164.1 GCA_934662525.1 uncultured Coriobacteriales bacterium
GCCTTGGAGCCGATGCCCTGGGTCTCGGAGTTCTCGCCCACCTCGACGGCGGTGATCTTGCCGCCCTCGACGGTCACGGTCACGGGCACGTCGCCGCCGATGCCCTTGGCGGAACCCTCGTACTGTCCGTCGGCGATGGAGGAGACGTCGGTTGCGGCCGCATCGCCGTCAGCTGCGCCGTCGGGGCCTGCGGCCTGCTCGGCGGCAGGCTGGTTGGCGGCGTCCTCGGCGGTCCACTCGATGGGCTGGTTCTTCATCTCGTAGGTCTCGACCTGGGAGTTGTCGATGACGGAGACGTCGCCGTCATGGGCGGCGATGATGCCCTCGATGCGGCCGTAGGTCAGGGCGAAGGAGCGCGAGATGCCCGGGACCGTGGTGGGGTAGCCGCCGGAGAAACGGCCGCCCTGGTTGTTGCCGGCGGCGTAGAGGCCCTCGATGACCTGCTGGTTCTCATCGACGACGCGGCCGTACTTGTCGGTCATGATGCCCGAGGAGGAAACGAGCAGGGGGCCGGCGTTGTTGAACTTGCAGGCGTAGTAGGGCGGGTTCTCCAAGGCATACATGCAGTTTGCGGCCTTGTAGTAGTCCGTGTCCTCGCCGGCCTTGGCCAGCTCGTTGTAGCGCTCGATGGCGGCAAGCGCGGCGTCGGCGTCTGCGATGTCGGTCTGGGCGATGAGCTCCTCGAGCGTGTCGGCCGTGACCGTGGTGCCGGCTGCGACGGCCTCGTCGATCTGGGCCTGCGAGCCGAAGCCGTCGTTGGAGGAGAGGCGCTGGTTGTCGCCGTCCTGCAGCTCGTAGATGACCTGGCCGTGGCCGGCGCCCATCTTGCCGACTTCCTCGTTCCACTTGGAGTCGAAGAACTGCCAGACATGGTCCTGGTTGTTCTGGGCCATCTGGTCCTGGATCTCCTGGCCGGGGATGTCCTCGTTCATGAAGCGCTCGCCGTCGAGGTTGAGCATGAGCATCGGGGCGCAGCCGAGAGGTCCGCCCATGGTGTGGGCCATGCCGGCGTGGGGGCCGCCCTCCATGCGCGCGCCCACCCACAGGGCCATCTTGTCGCCGTCGCCGGTGTTGGAGGCGTTGCCGTCGGGGTCGGTGGCGGAGTACATGACGGGCAGGTAGTAGTACCAGGGCATGTAGTACTGGAACATCTCGTCGTCGCCCGTGTAGTCACCGGTGCACAGGATGACGCCCTTGGCGGCGTTGAACTTGAGGTAGTCGCCCTCGTAGGTCTTGGCGATAAGGGCGGTCACGCGGCCGGACTTCTGGTCGTCGCCGCGGACGAGCTGGTAGCCGGAGGTCTGGTAGTAGGTGGTGCAGTTGCCCGTGTCCTCGGCGGCCTTCACCATGGCCTCGCCGCAATAGGTGAAGCTCTGCGCGCCGCCCAGGCGGTACGTGGTCTGCCAGGTGCCGTAGTAGGCGTCGCGGGGCTCGTACTCAGCGGGCAGCGGGAAGCGCTCGGGCTGAATCCAGGCGTAGGCGTCGTTGGGGGTAGGCGTGGAGGTCTTCTCGAGGATGTAGAGGTCCTCGAAGGAGTCGCACACCCAGTCGAAGGTGGCGCCGGAGTGGCGCAGCCAGGTGGTGTAGAGGTCCTGGTTGGCCTTGGTGAGCGAGCCCTTCATGAGCTCGTGGATGATGCCCTCGGCGTCGTGGCTGTAGTTGAAGCGGTCGGTGAACTGGCTCTCGAAGCAGCCCACGTCGCCGCCGTTGAACGTGGCGCCTGCGCCCTTCTCCAGCAGGCACACCTTGGCGCCCTCCTCGGCGGCGGCGCGAGCGGCGGCCTCGCCGGCAGGGCCTGCGCCGACGACGACGACGTCGCAGTCGATGGTCTGGGAGATCTGGTCGTCACCGATGAGCTCGGGGGCGGTCATGAAGCTGGGCTCGGGGAGGACCTTGGCGCGGACGGTGTCGGAGTCGCCCGAGGCGTTGCTGGCGGTCGTGGGGTCGGCGCTGGCGTCGGCCTCCTGGGCGGCCTTGCCCTCGTCGGCAAGGGCCTGTGCGGCGGCGGCGCTCATGGCGATGCCGCTCACGCCCAACGCGGCGCTGCGCAGGAAGAACCTGCGGGAGATCTGCTCACTCATAGTGTTTGCTCCTTTGTGTGACCGAAAAGACTATTCCAAGCGCGGCAGGGAAGCGTGCGTCAGACTTCCCCGCCGCGCCGTGGAACCAAGAAAAAAGGTTCAAAAGGCAGGTTCTGGCCTGCAAGGCGTCGGGAGGTGAAGTGTACTGGACGTACTCGAACCTCCCGAGAACGCAGCAGGCCAGGTTCTGCAACATCCCTAAAGGTTGCCCAAGTAGTCGCCGAGGGCGTAGCCGCCTGCGAGCGCAAACCCGATGGAGGCGCCGTTCATGGGAGCGGTGTACTGCAGCGGGAAGCGGCCGCCCGCGCAGTTGCCCGTGGCATAGAGGCCGTCGATCTTGTCGAAGGTCTGGGCTGCCATGACCTGCTGGTTGCCGTCCACGAACAGGCCGGCGAACGCGCACATGATGTCGTTGCGGTTGGGCGTGTTGGCGTAGCAGTAGTAGGGCGGGTTGGTGAGCGCGATCATGTACGTCGGGTCCTTGCCGAAGTCGTCGTCGGCACCCTTCTCGCACAGCTCGTTATAGCGGTTCACCGTGTCGATGAAGTTTTGCTTGCTCTCGTCGTCGAGGCCCATGTACTCGGCCAGCTCCTCGATGGTGTCGGCGCCGTACATGTAGGCGGGGTCGTCGGGGCCCGTGTAGGCGGGGCCGCGCTGAACCTTGACGGCGAGGCCGTCGGCGCCGGCGGCGTAGGCCTGGTCCATGGAGTCCTGCAACGAGGCGATGGCCTCGTCGGTCGCCTCGGGGTTGAAGTGCTCAAGCGGGTTGACGTCCATATAGGCGGCCACGTTGGCGTCCCAGACGTCGTAGATAAAGCCCTGCGGCTGGCGGGCGCCGGAGATGCCCGAGAGCACGCCGCCGGCAAAGCCCTCGTCGCCGTAGCGCAGGCCGTACTTGTTGACGCGCAGGACGGGCGTCCCGGCCAAGGGGCTCATCGGCAGGCCGAAGTTGCCGCCCATGGCCGCGCGCGGGCCGATCTCCATCGCGGCGCCGGCCCACAGGCCCATCTTCTGGCCCTGGCCGCTCCAGCCCTGCCCTGCGAGCTGCTCCTCGGCGGTGTTGGTCTCGGCCACCTCCTGGCAGAGGGCCGCGAACATGTCCTTGTCGCCCGAGCAGTCGCCGGCGGCCAGGACGACGCCCAGCTTGGCGGTGTACTTGTGGAACTTGCCGTCGCCGTCCTTGCCCACGACGCCCGTGACGCCGCTCGTGGCGTCGCCGATGAGGCAATAGCCGCTCACGCCGTAGTTGATGGTGCCGCCGGCGTCCTCGATGGCCTGGCGCTGGGCTGCCATGGCGGGGTTGATGTTGCCGCCGAAGCTTGCGGCTGCGGGGTAGGAGCAGAAGTCGCCCACCTTGTGCTGCCAGCCGGCAGGTGCGGGCCAGGCCTGCGCCATGGGCTTGGCGTCGTCGGGGCACACGGCCACGAGGTCGTCGAGGGCCTGGCCTCCGAACACGGCGAAGTCATGGACAAGCTTGCCGTTTGCGCGGTTGGCGCAGTGCAGCTGCCAGTTGTGCACGAACTCGGAGACGTCGTACTCGGGCACGCCCTGGTCGAACTGCCACTGTGAGTTGATGTGGCCGATGGCCTGACCCAGGATCATGAAGGTGTCGACGTCGTTGTCCTGCTGCTCAAGCACGATGACGCTCTTGCCGAGCTCGGCCGCGTGGCGGGCGCATGCGGCGCCGGAGTGGCCGCATCCCACGACGACGATGTCGGCCTCGGACTCGTCCTCAAACTCGGTGGGCATCTCGGGGGCCTCGCCCAGCCAGGCGGGGTTCCCCTTGAAGATGGTGGGGACGGTCTCGGTCGCGGCGGCGTCCGTCGCGGCGGCCTCGTCCTCGGCGGGCTTGGCCTCTTCCGCGAGGGCCTTGCTTGCGACGACGCCTGCCGCGCTTGCGGCCGCTGCCGCTGCGACGAAGCTGCGGCGCGTCACTGCTTGATCTGCCATGCTCATATGCGTGCTCCTAACGTGATGAGAGGAACCGGCGCCGGCCCATCAGGGGCCGTGCGCCTATGACGTGCCCCACTCTAGGGCCGTTTTCTCCGTGTTTCTTCACCTTGCCTCCATGAACGTTGAAATGCCTGCTAGATACCATCACCTCACCTCTACGAGGTGAAGTTTTCTGCATGATGAGGCCGGCGTGAGTCGTGCGAGTCTGACGCAAAAAACTTTCGAGCAGCCTCGGATGCGCCGTTTTGGGCGAAGGGGGTGTATCGTGTGCGGGTACGAATTCGCCGGTTGTGCGCCGCGTTTGCCGAACAAGGGGAAGAGGACGCGACATGCTGAAAAACATTGCAGGCGCCATGCTCGGCGTCGCCCGCGACGAGGCGCGCCGGTTGGTCGCCCTGTGCCTCGCCGCCGCGCTGACGCTCGCCGGTGTCACGCGCGCTCTTTTCGAGATGACCTCGGGCGGCGTGGGGAGCTTTCCCATGCCGGGCGACAACCTTCTTATGCTGGGGCTGTGCCTCGTGTGCTGCCTTGCGGTGGCGAAGTGGCATCTCCCGTTTGCCCGGGCCGCCTGCACGCGTGCCGGACGCGCCCTTGTGGCGGGCCTCGTCTTCGTATCGCTTGCCCTGTTGCAGGCGTGCCGCGTCGTCGATGCCTCGGTGGGATCGCAGCTGCTTTTCTTTGCAGGCGCCCTTGTGCGCGTGTCGAGCCTCGTCCTGCTCGTCTCGCTGTACGTGCGCGTGGACCCGCTCGACATGGGGGTCCTTGCCGCCCAGGTCGTATGGGCCCTATGTGCCTCCGTCGTGCTCGACCTCGTGTTCCTGCTGCTTGCCCCCGTGGGCGTCGCGATCGTGTCGTTCGCGCTGCCCGCGATCGCGTGGGCATGTCTGAGCAGGCTTGACGCGCTGGCGGCCGGTGAGGCGGCCGTATCGGTCGGGCCTGCTCCGTGCGGGCGCGAAGATGGGGCCCCGGCGCCGCCGACGGCCCCCGACCGTGCCCCGGCGCCTTTCCTGCGCCTGCTCACCTTCGGTCTCTACGGGCTGGTGGGCGGCCTTGCCTCAAGCCAGGCCCATGCGCTTGCCCCCACGGCCATGGTGCAACCCTCTCTTGTGCACTCCTGCCTGGTGAACGACCTCGGGCTCGTCTTGGGCGCCCTCATCCTGCTCGTGGGCACGTTTTGGCTTGTGGCCCGTCGCGTCGACCCCTTTGCGCTGCGTTGCCTGCTTGTGCCGGCGTTTTTGGTGGCCATCTTCCTCTCCCCTCTGCTCACGGGCCTCATGGGGGAGGTCGCGCCGGTGCTCATGGCCCTGTCGCAGGCACTTTTCTACGGCATGCTTTGGATGTATCCCAAGCCCGCGCCAGCCGGGCGGCACCTGCGCTGGTTCGCGGCGGGCTGTGGCGCGTTTTTCACAGGCACCTATGCGGCCATGTGGCTTGGTGGAGACTTCTTGCCCTCAACGGGCGCGGGCGACGTGTACATGGTGGTGGCATCCCTTGCCATGGCGGCCCTCATCATGGTCGAGTTCGCCCCGCGTCTTATAGGCGGGCATGCCGAGATGCCCCAGCTTGCCGTTGACGTGCAGGCTCCTGCCGTCTCCCCCGACTCGATGGTGGCAAGCGAGCCTGCCGAGGCGGCGCTCGAGGCAAACGCCGCCCTCGACGCCCTTGCGGCGCACGCCGCCGATGCCTGGGGCCTCACGCCCCGTGAGCGTGCGGTGCTGCCCGGCCTTCTGCGCGGCCGGTCTGTGGCCTGGGTGGCCGAGAGCCTCACGGTGAGCAAGAACACCGTCCACACCCACATGCGCAACATCTATCAAAAGGCCGGCGTCCATTCCCAGCAGGAGCTCATCGACGCCGCCGAGGCGCTGTAGCGCACCCGTCGGCTTCGACGCAGGCCCCGGGCACCGCCATGTCTGTATACC
>CAKUKJ010000165.1 GCA_934662525.1 uncultured Coriobacteriales bacterium
GCCCACGCCCTTGACGAACGTGCGACGCGTGAGCTTGCCCGCGCGCATGAAGTACTCGGGTGCGGGGCTTGCGGCCTGCGTTTCCTTGCCCATGGTTGCCTTCCTCTCCCTTGTTGGTGACGCCTGCGCCGGCACTTGGCCCGCGAGGCGTTTGACATTTGGGAGCTTAGAGTGGCTTCGTGCGGCATGCGCCCCAGCATCGTGAGGCGCGTCCATGTTTGGGCGGCGTTGCGCAAACCGTGGCCGGGCACGCCTTTTGGAGCGGCCTCACAAAAATGTGAGGGGTATGGGCTGCGGTGGTGCCACAGTTGGAGAGAGGGAATCGTGAGGGGGGACGGGGATTTTGGAAAGGGGACGGGCCTCTCGGGGTGCAACCCCTCGCTGCGCAAGCATTCTCTTCGCGCCCCCTGTGTTATCCTTCTTGGACGGAGAGCCCGTGCCGGCGTGCCGGGCGGGCGTCATGGGGAGAGGTCGCAATTCATGGAGACGGCAAGCCTGTTCGTTCAACCGCGCCCGGTGCTGGCACGGGCTGTGGAGGGTTGCATACGCGACGGCTCGGTGCAGAGCACGCTCATGCACCTCAAGCCCGGCGACCTGCTGTTTCGCAGCGGCGACAACATCCGCTGGACGTTCTATCTCTCGCGCGGCATGGTGAAGCTGTACTCGGTCAACGGTACGGGCGACACCAAGACGGTCTTCCTGCACAAGGCCGGAACGCTCATCGGTTTTCAAACCCTCCAACAGACCGACGACGACGTCTACCCCAGCATCCTCAACGCCCAGGCCACGTCCGCCTGCGACATCTACGCACTCAACGCCGCCCAGTTCAAGCAGTTCCTCGTTGCGCACGGCGACATCGGCTACGAGATGTCGTGCTACCTGTTCGACATGATGGCGTCGCAGACGCGCGAGAACGTGAACGGTTCCATCTACTCGGTGTTGGAGCGCTTCGCGGCGCTGTTGCTCGCCATCGCCCGCGAGCTCAATCTGCCTCAGGCACCGGCCGTGGTGCCCTTCGCCAACGCCGAGCTCGCCGCCATGCTGGGCGTGCACCCCAACTCGGTGACCAACGCCATTGCCTCGCTGCGCAAGGCCGAGTGCGTCGAGCGCCAGCACGGCTGCCTTCTCATCACCGACTATAAAAAGCTCAAGCAGGTGGCCGGCGACCTCGTGGGAAGGTAGGGGTCGCACCCAGCGCGCTCGAAGGCCGGGCAACAACACGCATTTCACCCATAAAATCGGCCAGAAACGGTAATTACCCGCGAAACTAAGATTGAGATGCATGCTAATCGGAACAATGCGGCCATCCCGCCGGCTTTATCGTGCATGCATGGCTGACTGCTCGGGCAACGAGCCGCCCAGCTACCCTATATGCCGCTTATAGGTGGGAGCTTGTCCCCCCCCTGCTCTGCGGTTCTTTAAAATGCGGATGGTGCGCTCGAGCGTGGCGATGTCGAGAGGCTTGGCCACATGGGCGTCCATGCCGGCGTCCAGGCACTCCTGCACGTCGGAGGAGAACGCGTTGGCCGTCATGGCGACGATGGAGATCTCCTTGCCCAGGGGGTTTGCGCTGTGGCGGATGGCACGGGTGGCGTCGAGGCCGTTCATCACCGGCATCTGCACGTCCATCAGGATGGCGTCGTAGTCGCCGGGCCGCACCGAGGCGAAGGCTTCCACCAGCTCCTTGCCGTTGGGGTAGATGGTGCATGCGGCGCCGTTCATGTCGAGCAGCGCCTTCAGGATCTCGGCGTTGAGCTCGTTGTCCTCGGCGCACAGGAACTTGAGTCCCCTCAGCACCGCGCCGTGCTCGGGGGCGGCGACGGGCGAGTTGTTGCGCGCCTGGTGCACGATGCGGGCAAAGTTGGAGAGGAAGAACGGGCGGGTGATGAGGCCGTTTACCCCGCTGAGGGCAAGGATGTCGGCCACCCGCTCCTGCTGGGCGTAGTCCACGCAGAACACGAGCACCGCTTCCTGCGCGTCGCGGCGCAACAGCTCCACAAGCTCGGGCAGGTGCGGGTCGTTGACGAACCCGCAAAGTAGCACGACGTCCACCGCGTGCTCGCCCAGCGCCGCTCGGGCCTCCTCCTTCGTCCTTGCCACCAGGCAGGGAATCTCCGCCGCCTTGAGCGAGGCGCGCGCGTTGGCTATGAGCTGCTCCTCGTCGCTTACCAGCAGCACGCCCTTGGCGTCGATGTCCGGGTCGGCGCTGGGGTCTATCTCCATAGGCAGCGTCACATGGAAGCAGCTGCCCTTGCCCGGCGTGCTCTGCACGCTGATGGTGCCGCCCATGAGATCGACGATGCTCTTGGTGATGGACATGCCCAGGCCCGTGCCCTGCACCTTGTTCGTCACGGAGTTCTCCGCGCGGGTGAACGGTTCGAAGATGTGCTCGGCGAATTCGGCGGTCATGCCGCAGCCGGTGTCGGTCACCGTGATGCCGATGACCGCGTGCCCGTCGTCGGGCGAGGGCAGCTCGGTCAGGTCGAGGTTGATGGAGCCGCCGCAGGGCGTGTACTTCACGGCGTTTGACAGCAGGTTGAGGAACACCTGGCGCAGGCGCACCGCGTCGCCCATCAGGTACTCGTGCACCACCTCGTGGGTGCGTATCGTCAGCGTCTGGCTGCGGCCCTCGCTTTGCGGGCGGATGATGCTGTCCACCTGGCCCACCTGCTCGGCAAGGCTCACGGGCTCGTTGTTGAGCGCCACGTCGGAGGACTCGATCTTGCTCATGTCGAGGATGTCGTTGATGAGGCTGAGCAGGTGCTGGCTGGAGGTCTGCACCTTCTGGATGTACAGGTCGAGCTTCTCGGCGTCGTTGCGGTCGTGCTCCATGAGCTTCGTGATGCCCACGATGGCGTTCATGGGCGTGCGGATGTCGTGCGACATGTTGGCGAGGAAGTCGCTCTTTGCCTTGTTGGCGCTCTCGGCCTCCTTCGTTGCCTTCTCGGCCACCCGTGCGGCCTGGGCAAGCCTTGCGTTGGCCTTCTCCAGCGACGCGCTGTTCTGCCGCTCTATCGCCAGGGCAAACCGCTGCTGCCTCTTGAGGATCCAGACGATGACGAGCGCGCTCACGGCGATGAGCAGCACGGCAAACGCCAGCACCATCTGCAGGGTCGTGTTGATGAGGTCCACGGTGTTGGTGGCCACGTACTGGGAAGGCACCAGGAAGATCAAGGTCCACGCCGCGCTGTCCATCTTGTAGAGCGCGTAGTAGATCTCCGTGTCGTCGAGCAGGGCGTTTGAGTAGGAGATGCCGTCTTTGTCAAGCTCGGCGCGCGCGGACGCGAAGCTCGTGCCGTGCAGGTAGCTCATGTTGTCGAGCGTGTTGAAGACGTTGTAGCCTTTGAGCATGTCTCCCGTACTACTACTACTACTACTACTGAACAGCTTCAAGCCGTCCTCGTCCACGACGTAGACGCTGTTGTTGCCGTTGTATGCCTTGCATTCGAAATAGGGATTGAGCTCGTCCATGTTCTGCGAGATGCCGTAGTAGAGCACGCGAACCTTGGCGCCGTCGCCGCCTTGCAGCACGAGCGGCTCCTCAAGCCTGGCGAGGAACACCATCCGCGTCTCCGAGTACGTCAGCGAGTTCGACACGTAGCTGATGCGCTCCGGGTTGGAAAGCAGGTACTCCCTCTCGGCGAGAAGGCCCTGCTTGCCGTTTTGCGTGTAATAGGCGCCGTTCTCGTCGACGGCCACGAGGTTGCATTGCGTGGAGTCCAGGTCGGCCAGGCGGGCCTGCTTGCCCATCAGGGCGACCAGCTCGTCCGTCGTGGCGGGGTTCTCGTCCTGCAGGATGCGGTTCTGTCCCGTCACGGTGTGCCACTGGTTGTGTATCACGTCTTCCAGGCCGCTGAAGAGCTGCGTGGTGACCTCCCGCATCTGGTTGAGGCGCTCGTTGTACAGCGTCTTGTCGATGTAGGCGTTGTAGACGGTGGTGAAGCCGATCAGCCCGACAAGAACGACTGCGCAGACCAGGAGCAGCCCGCCCACGCCCCATCGGCGCTCGTTGGTTTGTTGGCTGGCGCACGTGGTCTGCTCAGTCATCTTCGGCGACTACTCCCACACGATGTCTTTGGTGCTCAGCGTCTCGAACTGGCTGAAGTACTCGCGCGCGGCGTCGAGGCCCATCACGCCGCTGTCTTGCAGGTCGCCTTCTTCCGCCACGGCGTCGGAGACGCCGCAGATGGCAACGGTGTAGGTCGTGTCGTCGTCAAGCTCGGCGCCGCCCTCGGTCACCAGGACGTAGGGGAACATGAGGCTGCCGTCGCCCAGGTAGTCGTAGCCCTGCTCGGCCAGCTCCTTGACGCGCTTGCCGGCAAGCGTCACCGTCTGGATGTTGTTGCGCCAGCCGGTGGGCAGGATGGAGACGATCTCGGAGTCGCCGATGGGCAGGGCGAACAGCTTGCCGCTGACGCCTCCCTTGTTCATCTCGTAGGCGTCGAGGTTGTAGATCCATGGGTTGGTGGACACGAGGGCGGCTGCGGCGTCGGTGGCCTGCGCGAAGCAGATGCCCACCGCGCGGGCGCAGTCGTCCATCTCGATGGTCTCGGTGGCGGTGGTGTAGTACTCCACGTCGTTGTCGGTGAGGAGGTGCTGGTTGTCGTCGAAGAACTCCATGAGCCCGTCGAGGTCCACCTCGTCCTTGATGTAGGCGATCGCCTCCTCGCCTGCCGGGGCGATGTAGTTCTCCCATCCCGCATAGATGAAGTTGGCGGTATGGCCGCTGTTCAGCTCTTCCAGCACGTTTGCATAGTAGCTGTCCTCGCTGACGGGGGCGTTCTTGAGGGGCAGCATGCGCGAGCTGTTCTGCGAGGGGTCGAGCGACTCCATGCCCTCCACGGTGGACAGGACGTCCATGACCTTGAGGGCGTCCTCAAGCTTCTGCTCGTTGCCTGCCTCGCCCAGGCTCTTGTTGAGGCCCACGTAGCGGCTGACGTTGAGGATGAAGACATTCTGGCTGCCGTCATCGGAGAGGTAGGGCATGAGCCGGAACTCGCAGGACGTGGAGCCCTCGCCCGTGTTGTTCAGGGTGTTGCTGTTGCCCACGAGGAACAGCACGTTGCCCGCGCGCATGGTGTCTTTGGTCGCCGCGTCGTCGTCGGGCGTGCCCTCGGCGTTCAGCAGGCCAAGCTCCTTCCAGCGGTCGAGGAGCTGGAACGCCTCCACCATCTCGGGGGTGTCCTTGACGGTGGTCTCGCCGGTGATGAAGGCGTTTTGCCACTTGATGCCCTCAACCGTGCTGAGGAAGCCCGTGCTGAGGACGTTGGTTATGTACTGGAAGCCGTAGCCGGGGTACTGGAGCTGGTCGCGGCAGAAGGTGTAGCCCGCTGCCTCCACGGCCTCCTTGAGCTGTGCGATGTCGGCCAGGCTGGTGGGCAGCTCCCAGCCGTTGTCGTCGAGCAGCGTCTTGTTGTATGTGATGCCCAGGGCGTTGTAGCCCAAGGGGAGCATGTAGACCGCGCCCTCGTTGGTGACCTCGCGCAGGCGCGACTGGGCGTAGTTGCCCGTGAAGTCGTAGCTGGAGACGTCGAGGAAGTCGGCGGCGTCGTCGTTGCGGCCCGGCGTGTAGTAGGTGGTGAAGTAGATGTCGGGCATTTGGCCTGCGGCGCGCATGTCCAGCACGTAGGTGGTGTAGTTCTGCCCGTTGTAGGGCGTGATCTGCAGGTTTACCTCGGGGTATTTCTCCTGCATCAGTTCGTAGAAGTGCGACGTGTTGCGGTACGGGGCGTTCATCGTGAGGACGGGGCGCTCGCTTGTGGAGGTGACGGCCGTGGTGGCCTGCGTTCCGGCGTCTGCACCCGTCTGCGTGCCGGTGCCCGTGCCGGAGTCGGTGTCGCAGCCGGAGAGCACGCCGGCCGCGCAGGGGAGCGCCGCCATGAGGCCCAGGGCCGTCCTTCTCGTTATCGTGCCGCTCATATGCCGTTTCCCTTCGCGATGGCCTGGACAGT
>CAKUKJ010000166.1 GCA_934662525.1 uncultured Coriobacteriales bacterium
AACCAGGCGAAGTCTGACTTTCTCTCGCGCATGTCGCACGACATGCGCACCCCGCTCAACGGCATCATCGGGCTTCTCGACATCTGCGACAAGCACCCGGAAGACCGCGCGCTCGTCGACGCGAGCCGCGAGAAGGCCAAGGTCGCAGCCGGGCATCTGCTCTCGCTCATCAACGACACGCTGGAACTCTCCAAGCTGGAGGACCAAGACGTCAGGCTGTATGAGGAGACGTTCTCGGTCAGGGACCTGCAGCACGAAATCGGCACCATCTCGAGGATGCGGGCCGACAGGGAGGGCATAGCGATCAGGTTTGAGAACGCGGGCCCGCTCACGCACAGCCATCTTGTGGGCAGCCCGCTCTATGTCAAGCAGGTTCTCATCAACCTCATCAACAACGCCGTCAAGTACAACCGCCCCGGTGGCTCCGTGCTGTGCGTGGCGTCCGAGCAGCCCATCGACGAGGGCCACATCGCGCTGCGCTTCACCATCTCCGACACGGGCATCGGGATGAACGAGGAGTTTTTAGGCGAGATCTACAAACCCTTCGTGCAGGCAGACCACGGCGCCCGCAGCACCTACATGGGCACGGGCCTTGGCATGGCGATCGTCAAGAACCTGGTAGACCGCATGGGCGGGGCCATCGACATCCGAAGCGAGGAGGGTGTGGGCACGGCCGTCGTGGTGTCGTTCCCGTTCAAGGTCGCCAAGGAAGACGACGTGCCCCGCCCCGTCGCGGCGCATGACGTCGCAGACCTCGCCGGCGCCTGCGTGCTGCTTGCCGAGGACAACGACCTCAACCGCGAGATCGCGTCCTTTGTTTTGAAAGACGCGGGCGCGCGCGTGACCTGCGCCTGCGACGGCAGGCAGGCTGTGGACGCCTATCTGGCCCGGCCGGAGGGGTATTTCGACGCGGTGCTCATGGACATCATGATGCCGCGGATGAACGGCTACGAGGCCACGCGCGCCATTCGGGAAAGCGGCCGCGCCGACGCCCGAAGCCTTGCGATCATCGCGATGACGGCAAACGCCTTCGACGACGACCGTCACAAGAGCGAGGCTGCGGGGATGGACCTGCACCTCTCCAAGCCGATTGACTCGCAAGCCCTCGTGAGCGCGATAGCGGGGTTCCGGCACCATGGGAGCGAGGGTCGCTAGCTGGGCGGGGGCTGCATGCTGCCTTTTCAACCACGCCTGCCTGCCCATGGTACAATCACGCCTGTTTATGAAGGTGTGAGACAACGGCGGGAGGACGTATGGGCAGGCAGGATACCGAGAAAGAGACGGTTCTCGCATCGCTTGGCAACGGTGTTTGGGATGCCCCTGGCGCGCGCATCATCGACCGCACGGGCAACAAGCGGCTTCCCATAGGCCGCGACGGCTATGTTCCCGCCATGCAGGAGTCGGTTGTCATCGACAAGACCATGCTCATCGCCGACATCATCGAGTCGGGCTATGCCGTCACGTTGTTCTGCCGCCCGCGCCGCTTCGGTAAGACCCTCAACATGACGATGCTCAAGGCTTTCTTCGAGCTCCCGGGTACCGACATCCGCATGCGCGACACGGCCCCGCTTTTCGAGGGCACGCGCGTTTGGGAGGCCGAAGGTGGAAAATACCGTGCCTACCAGGGTGCCTATCCCGTCGTACACATCAGCTTCAACACGGTGAAGAAGCTCGACTGGCCTGCCGCCCTCGGTGCCGTGCGCAGCCTCATGGCCCAGGAATACATCAGCCACGAGTGCCTGCGCAACAGCCCCGCCCTGAGTGAGGAAGACCATGCTTACTTCAGGCGCGTCGCGGCCATGACCGCAGAGCCCGAGGAGTTCGTTGACTCGCTCACGCGCCTGTGCTCTATGCTCCACCGCCATTTCGACAAGCCTGTCGTGCTGCTCGTGGACGAGTACGACGCCCCGGTGATGGCTGGATATACCAATGGCTATTACCGCGAGGTGGTCGACTTCCTTAAAGGCTGGCTGACGGGCACGCTCAAGGACGGCGGCGCGTCCCTTGCCTTCGCCTGCCTGACCGGTGTACAGCGAATCACCAAAGAGTCGATTTTCTCCGATTTGAACAACCTGACTGTGAGCACGCCTTTGACGGTGAAGTTCGAGGAACGCTATGGGTTCACCGATGCCGAGGTTGCGGCCTTGACAGCTTATTTGGACCATGGGGATTGCATGGCTGAGGCGCGCGAGTGGTATGACGGGTATCGTTTCGGACAAATTGACGTTTACAACCCCTGGAGCGTTCTCAACTATATAGACAGCGGTTGCGCGGTCGACGTGTATTGGGGCAACACCTCGAGCAACGGCGTTGTGGGCGACGCTGTGCGCAAGGCGGGGGAGGAGACCCTCGAGAAGATGTACGCGTTGCTGGAGCCGGGCGGCACCGTCATGGCGCCGCTCGAGCTCGGTTGCGTCTTCCCCGACGTCGGCATCCGTGAGGGCGCCCTCTGGTCGATGCTGTACCTTTCTGGCTACCTTACGACCGATATGACGGCGATGCCTGGCAACAGTCGTCTGCGCCGCCCTTTGCGCATTCCCAACCGCGAGGTCTCCATGCTGTTCAGCAGCGAAGTCATCGAGCGCTTCACGCGGGAGGCAGGCGGCGACGACAACCTCGTGAAGCTCCAAGACTCTCTTGTTGCAGGGGACGCCGAGGGGTTTGGGGAGACTTTCGGCAAGATTTTGCGCTCGGCTCCCAGCGTGCGCGACCTTGTGTCGGAGAACAGCGTGCACATGCTGCTTACAGGCCTCTTGTTTGGCATTGCAGCATATGCCAACCCCGTGTCAAACCGCGAGGCGGGGCGGGGCTACTACGATATCCGTTTGGCCCCGCGCGACCTGAAGCCGAGCGATCCCGAGATGTACTGCGCTGCCAAGGTGCGGCCCCTCGTTACCATCGAGGTCAAGTTTCTTAAGGCGGGCGATGCGCCGGATGCCACCGATGCCCTGCACGCGCGCCTAGCGGACCTTGCCGGCGAGGCGCTTGCTCAGATTGCCATGCGCGGCTATGACGAGGGCCCGCTGCCTGCCGGCGCCCAAGGCCGCCTGCGTTGGGGCGTCGCCGTAGGCGGCAAACAGGTGGCCGTGGCATGTGAATGGGCGTAGCATATGGAAGACTTCGAGAAGGTCGTGCGGTAGCTTGTCGAGCTGCTCAACGTGCCGCAGGCCGATGAGCGCGACCGCGTGGTGGAGCGCAAAGAGGTCATGCGCTTCGATGAGGGTGCGTCTCGCGAGGCAGGGCTCCCATGATTCCCAATGCAGCCAGTCTTCTTGGGTTGTTGCCAAGCAATAGCACGCCGCTCTTTATTGCAGGCGGAGCATAGCCTGCTGTATGCCGCCGTGACGCGCGCCAAGCGGGCTGTGTTTGTGAGCTGCAGCGGTAATCCGAGCGGTCTTGTCAGATGATAGGCATAGTAAACTTAGCGCATGACGATCGAGTGTTTGAGAAAGGGCAGAAGATGGAGGAAGTCTGCGACATCGACAGCGTGCGCAACACCTGGATGATCTCTTATGTGGCGTATCCGAACACGACGGGCACCGTCTGCTTTGTCTACCCGAGATACGCGCTTGAGCAGCAGGGCCTTAAAAGAATCAACCCGGCTGCCTTTCCCGATGTGGGCTCCATCGGCGTGACCATTGCCGGATACCGCCAGGGGGCATCCGGATTGCCTTGCGAGATCGCCGAGCGCGAGTACGGGCGGTTCGTGGCGATGCGCATCAACACCGACGGGGCTCTCGACAACCTCAAATATGGGGTCAACGGCAACACGTCGCGTTATTTCGGCGCGTTCAATATGGCGATGCCCACGGGCCAGTCGGATATCGAGTTCCAGGGGATTTCTTCATGCGCCGCAACAAAGCACCTGCTTCAGGTGGTTGGGCTGGAGGACGACCTCGACTTGAGCAAACCGATCCAGCATCCGGTGATGCTGCGAGGCGCTTCTCGCATCTTGACGCAGGAAGTCATTGTCGAGCGTGTGAAGGGCTCCGACATCGCATATTTCGGGCCGTTTGAGACAGAGCCTGCGGGCAACGGGCTCGTTCGCCTTTTGGCGACGCAGGCATGCGGCCTTTTTGTCACGGAGATCTCTTCCGACAAAGCCCCCGAGGTTGCCCTGGTAGACAACCTGGACGGTCGCGGGGAACCGCTGCGTCTCATTGATTCGCGCCCGTTTGTAAGCAGCCGCTTCAAGCGCAGGCGCCACGATTGGGTGAGCGACGACGCCTTGATCGAAAAGGTCGTCCAAGGCCTCAGGGCCGCCAAGCTGCTCAACGGCATGAGCCAGGGCGATTTCAGGAAAGCCCTGAACGCCTGCAAGCTTGAGGGCATCTATCAGCAGCGCAGGGAAAGGATCGAGGCCCTTTCCGCCGACCCCGCATACTGGGACTGCTTCGGCGACAGGATCCTCGAGGTGCTGGCTCGGCCCGAGATGTCCAAGCGCGTGGCCGAGATTGCCTGCGACGAGCGCTTCCTGCCCCTCTTTGCCGAGAAGCTCGTGGATACCGAAGGCATTCGGAAAGAGACCGAGCAGGTTCGATGCGAGCTGTCGCGCGATTTGAGCGCAAGCCAGGCAGAGCTTGAGCGCCTGCGGGCCGAGGTGGTTCGCAGCAAGAAACGCAACTCCGAGCTCGACCGCGTATACCAGGCGGAGCGCGCGCGTGCCGAGCGCGACTCGAAAGAGGCCCTCGCCGGCATTTGCAGCCAGATAGAGCAGAAATCCGCAGAGCTCGACCGCATCAACGCCAGCCTCGACGGCGCGCAGGCAAGGCTTGACGCAGTACGCGAGCGCGTGGGCGAGATCCTTGGGGACAAGGAGGCCTTGGCCGCCGATGTCCTGCGCGACGCAGTGGTGCGCAGCGCGATGGAGCAGGTGTCCGCCCAGGCTGTGGAAGGCGGGGCCGAGGCCCCTCGTTCCATCGGCATCGGCGTCTCCTGCGCCTCTGACGAGGACGCCTTGTCCGACGAGGCGCTGGTTGAGCGTGTGGCGGACGCTCTGTCCAGCCGGGCTGGGCGCGACCTTTCGACTGCCGGGGCCCTCAACCTTCTCACGTGCGTGGTGCAAAGCCCGCTCACGATTTTGTCTGGCCTGCCTGGCACGGGCAAAACAAGTCTCGCCAGGGCGCTTGCGGGGTCGCTCGGACTTGTGGGCGAAGGCCGGCGGTTCGTTGAAATCGGCGTGGAGCGCGGATGGACCTCGCAGCGCGACTGGACCGGCTATTTCAATCCCGTGATGGGCAGGTACGAGAAGGCCAACCCCGTGGCGTTCGACGCCGTGTTCGAGCTCGACCGCGAGGCCCGCGAGCGACATGATGTCGCGCCGTTCGTGTTCTTGCTCGATGAGATGAACCTGTCGCCCGCCGAGTATTACTGGGCGCCTTTCCTTCGTGCCTTCGACTCGTATGACGTTGAGGGAGCCTGGATGGATTTGGGCGGCGCCCGCCGGGTGAACGTGCCCCCTTATGCGCGATTCGTTGCGACCGCCAACTTCGATCACACCACCGACGCGTTCTCCGCGCGCCTCCTCGACCGTGCCTGGGTCATCCGCCTCGACGCCTTTGAGGTGGATTTCGACGAGGACATCATGCCCGACGTCCCAGATTTCACCGGAGTTCAGGCATTCTCATGGGCACGCCTCAAGCGTGCGTTCGCGGCCGACCCCAAGGCGAGGATGGCTGCGCCGGCGCGCGAATCGTTCAAGCGCGTTTTGGACGCGTTCGCGTCTTGCGGCATGCCGGTGAGCGTCAGGTCTCAGAACATGGTGCGCAAATACGTGACGACCTTGCAGCGCTTTGCAGGGGAGGACGACTTCGAGGCCGCCAGCGAGGCCGTCGGCCAGGAGTTGGGCAAGATGCTCAAGAACATCAAGTTCGACGGCGAGCCGAAGGAGGACACGCACAACGGCATGCCCCACGCCTCCTTCAGCGGCAC
>CAKUKJ010000167.1 GCA_934662525.1 uncultured Coriobacteriales bacterium
TTGTTGGGGAGAAGGCAAGCAAGGTGGCACGGCGTCTGCCAGGTGTTTCCATAGAGCGGCTTTCTGGGGCAAAAATTATCTGCAGGCAAATCGGCATTCTCATCCAAGAAGTCCCCAAATTGCCCCTAAGGCTTCAGCAATTGGATGGCCAATCGCTATCAAACGGGAGGGCCGACCATGCCGGCCTCGCGGGCTATTCGCGGGCAGGGTTTCTCGGCGACTTCAACAATATGGTTTCGGGCGGTGCCGCCGGCAGGCTCGCGCCTTTTCGGCTCGATGGGGGCTACACTTGCAATCCTTGGCCTCGATGGAAGGGTTCTGCATGGCAAAACGACTGCTCTCCAAGCTCCCGCTTCTCGTGTGCGCCCTTGTGTTTCTCCTGGCGGCGTTTTGCCTTCCGGCTACGACCTTCGCGGCGTCGGTTCCGCAAGAGGACACGCCCGATTACAAGGTCGCGTTCTACGCGTCCGCCAACTATCACATCCAAGACGACTTGGGCACGCGCTCCGGCTATGGCTATGAGATGATGCAGAGCGTGTCGAAGTACATGCAGTGCACGTTTTCCTATGTCGGCTACGACAAGACGCCCGCCGAGTGCGAGGAGATGTTGCGCGAGGGCGACATCGACATCTACACCGCCGCAAAGATAACGCCGGAGCGACAGGCCGAGTTCGCGATATCCACGCACCCGGCGATCACGGCCACGACAAGCATGAACGTGAAGGTCGGCAACACGAGCGTGGTGGCCGGCGACTACTCCACGTACAACGGGCTTCGCATCGGCCTCCTTGCGCGCCACACGTACAACAACGCGTTCCTCCAGCTGATGGAGGACAGGGGCATCGACTGCGAGATCGTGTACTACGACACCCCCACCGAGCTCACGAACGCCCTGATCAACGATGAGGTCGACGCGCTCGTGAACAGCTACATCCGCACGCCCGAGGACGAGCGCACGGTGGAGGAGTTTGGCCAGACTCCCTACTACATCATGGCGCGCAAGGAAGACCAGGCTCTCATCGACCAGATAGACGCAGCCATCGACCGCATGAACGTCGAGACGCCCAACTGGCGCACCGACCTGTTCAACAAGTATTACGGCGAGGCCGACAAGAACTGCGACTTCACCGCCGACGAGGAGGCGCTGCTCTCCCAGATGCAGCAAGACGGCGTCGTGGTGCGCGCCGTGATGAACCCCGACAACAAACCGTACTCGTGGTATGAGGACGGGCAGGCGCGCGGCATCGCGGCGGACATCTTCAAGGAAACCGCCGAACAGTTGGGTCTTGCATACGAGATAGTCCCTGTCTCGTCCGCCCAGGAATACAAGGAGGCCGTCTCAACAGGCACGGTTGACGTTTGGATAGACTCAGGCGGCGGCTCCGAAAGCGAGGCCGTGACGAAATACCGCATCTCGGATCCGTACCTGACGACGAGCGTCTCGGTGGTGCGCCAACGCGGAACGTCGGGCAGGGTCTCGACGCTGGCAGTGGCGGACTATGGCTCCTCGGTCGAAGAGATCCTTGCAAGGAACCTGCCCGACGTCCAGGTGACGCAGCTTTCAAGCGAGCAGGAGTGCCTCGACGCCGTCAAGTCGGGTTCGGTGGACGGCGCGCTGCTCATGACATACGCCGCGCAGGAGTTCGTCAAGCAAGACGTCACGAACAGCCTTGAGGCCGACATCCTCCCGGGCGCCGCCTTGAGCATGAGCATGGGCGTGAACGCCAACGACGACCGTGACTTCTTCGGCCTGTGGGAAAAGACCCTCTACCAGGTTGCCAACGAGCATAATGCCGCAATCGTGCAGTCGTATATCGAAGAAGCCGAGACCCCCTCGTTCATCGCCTTCCTGTTCGACCATCCCATGATCCTGATAACGGTGATAGGCCTTGCGCTGCTCGTCGCGTTCCTGGTGGTGCTGTACCTGTTCTCCATGCGCGCAAGAAACCGCCAGCGCCGCATCTCAGACCAGCTTGCGGTGGCTCTCGCCGAGGCACAGGACGCGATTGACGCCAAGCAGGACTTTTTCTCCAAGATGAGCCACGACATCCGCACACCGCTCAACGCCGTGCTCGGCATGACGCAGATCGCCCGCAAATATGAGAACCATCCAAAGAAGCTCGACAGCGCGTTGAGGAACATCTCGTCGGAGGGCAACTACCTCCTGATGCTCATCAACTCCATCCTCGACGTGAACCAGCTCGAGCATGGACACCTTGAGCTGAAGAACGCGCCGTTCAGCCCGGCCGTATGCGTGCGCGAGGCCGTTGAGATGCTGCGCCCCCTTGCGAGCAAGCACAGCCAGAAGGTGACGCTCGTGTGCGAGGGTGACGACGCCGTCGTTGTGGGCGACGAGGGCCGTTTTGGGCAGATCGTCGTGAACATCGTGTCCAACGCGGTCAAGTATACGGGCGACGGCGGGTCGATCAACGTCACGCTCTGCGTCTCACCGACTGGGGCATGCCGATTTGAGTGCATCGACAACGGCATGGGCATGGACACCGATTTCGTCGCCCATATCACCGAGGACTATGCGCGCGCCGAAGACAGCCGCGTCTCCAAAATCCAGGGGACGGGCCTGGGCATGTCGGTCGTGAAGGGCCTCACCGACCTGATGGGCGGCACGCTGAGCGTCCACAGCGAGAAGGGCGCAGGGTCGGCCTTCATCGTGGAGATTCCCTTTGCGCCGGCCAGCGACGAGCAGCGGGAGGCCGTGCGCGCCCGCGCCGAGGCCCGGGTGAACTATCAGGAGCTTTTCCGCGGCAAGAAGGTGCTGCTTGCAGAGGATAACGGGCTGAACGCCGAGATCGCCATGGAGCTGCTCGGCACGTTGGGGCTTGAGGTGGATTGGGCCGAGGACGGGCGCGGGGCCGTCGATATGTTCGAGGCGTCCAAGGTGGGGGAGTACTATGCGGTGTTTATGGACATGCAGATGCCGGTGATGGACGGCCTCGCCGCGACGCGGGCGATTCGTGCCAGCGGCCGCGATGACGCGAACGTGCCCATCTTCGCCATGACGGCGAACGCGTTTGCGGCCGACAGAAGGGCCTGTCACGACGCGGGCATGGACGGCTATATCTCCAAGCCCATCAATGCGGAGAAGATCGCGCATGCCTTGAAGGACAACATCGAGGGGTAGGGCGAAGCGATGTCGATGCAAGAGGATGGGCTGCTGGGCCCCGATGCGCCTTGTGTGACAGGCGTCCTGTTCGACCTGGACGGCACGCTGCTCGACACCTACCGGCTCATCTTGGAGAGCTTTCGGCATGCGACGGGCGAGGTGCTGGGGCATGCGCTGCCCGACGAGACGCTCATGGCCAAGGTGGGCATGCCGCTTGTGGAGGAGGTCAAGGATTTCTCCGACGAGCCTGCCGTGCAGGCCGAGCTCGTGCGTGCCTTTCGGGCGTACAACGAGCGTATGCACGACCGGCTCGTGGGGGCGTTCCCCGGCGTGCACGATATGCTCGGGGCGCTGGCGGATCGGGGCATCCGCATGGGCGTGGTGACCTCGAAGCGCGGCGCGCTGGCGCGGCGGGGGCTTGAGGTGTGCGGCATCGGTCGCTTCTTTGAGTTTGCATTGGGCAGCGATGAGTACGCAGGGCACAAGCCCGGCCCCGAGCCGGTCCTCGCGGGGTGCGAGCGCCTCGGGCTCAACCCCGCCTTCTGCGTTTACGTGGGCGACAGTCCCTTCGACATTGCCGCCGGCAACGCGGCGGGCTGCGCGACCGTCGCCGTCACCTGGGGGATGTTCGGCGAGCAAGACCTTCGTGCGCAAGGCCCGACGTATGTGGCGCACGAGCCTGCAGATGTCCTTGGGCTCATAGGGGTGGCTGGGGCATATCGGGCAGTGCCGGCGTGCTTGTGCGGAGACGCTGGTGGGACGCGACGGCGGGATGCTCGCGCTGCGCTACTCGCTCCCTTCGAGCGACTGGGCGAATCTGGGGGACATACCCGTCTTGGCGATATGGTCGATGCCGAGCAGGCCGTCTTTCTTGCCCATCCCATACATCCCGGTGCCGCACTCGATGCAACGGGCCGACGCCGCGCATGCGAAGCGCCCGATGGCGTACAGGTCCTCGCAGGACAAGGCCGCAAAGTCGGCGGCTGTGCGAATGCCCTGCTCATGGACGACCTTGTAGAGGAGCGCGCCCCAGAAGGCATCGCCTGCGGCCGTGGTGTTGCGCGGAAAGCATGGGATGGAGGGGATGTGGGTGCTTGCCGCGCGGGTCGCGACGAAGGCCCCCTCGGCTCCCAGGGTGATGGCGACAAGACCGGCACCTCGAGCGAGCACGAGCTGGGCGGCCTGCTCGGCGTCTGCGGTGCCGCACAAAAGCTCGGCTTCCTCCTCGCTCAGCTTCACGAGGTCGGCCTTGTCCAAGAGCGACGACATGCGCTCAAGGGCCTCGGCCTTGCTGGGCCACAGGCTTGCGCGGTAGTTGGGGTCGTAGCTGATGAGCGCCCCTGCGGCTTTGGCGATCTCAATGGCCTGCAGCGTGGCCGAGCGAGCCGGCTCGTCGGTGAGGGAAAGCGACCCCACATGGAGCGCGCGGCAGGAGCGCAGCGCCTCGCGAGGAAGCTCGCTGGGGGAGAGGCGCGTGTCTGCCCCCGGCTTGCGGGCGAAGGAGAACGAGCGCTCCGCCGTCTCCTTGTCGACGCCGACAAAGGCAAGGGTGGTGAACACATCGGGGTCTTGCACGGCTGCCGAGACGTCGACGCCGAGCCGTTGCAGGCGCTTGAGCAGGAAATCCCCGTGCATGTCTTTCCCGACCTTGCCCACGAACTGCGCACGCATGCCGAGCAGGGCCGCCTGTGCCGCGACGTTGGCGGGGGCGCCCCCGGGGGTTCGGAGGAAGCGCTCCTCGTCCATCTGGACGAAGTCAACGAGCAGCTCGCCGAGGCAGACGAGCTCGATGGAGGATTCGTCGGTCATAAGGGCCTCCCGGTGATGGGTATCAGACGATGGGAAGGATAGCGCATACGGATGCGCCATGAGGTGTTTGGCGCGTAAACTCCCATGGCCGACATTTCAGAGATTGGTGCACGCGGATTCCGCTCGACAAAAACGGCCTTATCTGCACGGTGACTTATGTGCGGGCCCAGCCTGCCGACGGGCGACAGGTAAAAATGACGTTCTCAGCTGCAAAATCGACTAATGCGCGCATAGGGGAGCCATAGGATAATTTTTCCTGGCAGACGATGTGCCGTTGAACAAGGGCCGATGCTTGTCGTCTGGCCGTTCGGCTCAACGGCTTGGCAATCCAACGAGAAGGGAACGTGCCATGATAGTGACTCGCAGGACGTTTTTTGACGCGGCGGCGCTCGCCCTTGTGGGCGGCGGGGCGTTGGGTTTGACCGCACAGGCGCAGGCAGACCAGGCGCCTGCGGACGCGTCGCATGGCTCTGACGCCGCCGACGCCCCCTCGCCCGGCTCGCTTCCCCCTAAGCCGCTCGCCCCCAAGAAGGTTGCCCCGAACCCTTTCATGGGCACGAGCGAGTCGAACATCCACCACGACTGCTTCAACACCGACTCAACCGACGCCGTGCTGCCCGTCGGTATATTCCCCGAGGTCAACGTCGCGTTTGAGACAACGAACCCCAATGCCAGCCCGGCCGTTTTCTTCGACAACTTCGACAATCCCATCTCGCCTTTGCTCGGCGGTCTCGCCATCCGCGACCTCGACGCCGAGGAGGTCTCCACGCTGGGGTGCTTCTCGCCCACGGAGCACGACGGGGGCGGGTATGTCATCCAAAGCTCGTATTCCTTTGTGGACGCGCGCAACCTCATCGTGTGCCCCACCTCGCACAACCATGTGCTCATGCTGCGCGCGACCGACGAGACGGGCACGCCCCTGCCGGTCTTCGAGAAAGTGCTCGACATCGATGTCAAGGCGGCGGCCGAGGCGGCCCTCGGCATGCCCCTCGACCAGAAC
>CAKUKJ010000168.1 GCA_934662525.1 uncultured Coriobacteriales bacterium
GTGCGGGCCTACCCAGGGGTCGGACATGCGGCGTCTTGAGCATTTTCATGACGCATGCCCCGGCGTGCAGCTTCGTTTTACGGGCCTGAACACGTCCCGGCAAGACGAGCAGTTGCTCCATGGCGAGTTCGACGTCTGCTATACCGACATCAGCCAGCTTGAGGGGTTGGAGGGCGTGCGCTTCGCGTTTCCAGAGCGTTGCAACTTGTGCGTCATGGTTAACAGGGCTAACCCGTTGGCCCGTCGGCGGTCTGTGTCGGTGGATGAGGTTGCGGCGCAGACGCTCATCTTTGCCGCCCCTACGCAACGTTGCGAGAGCCCGTCGTTGTTCGGCGGGGGTCCTGGCCGGCGCATTTATACAGACACGCAGGAAAACGTGCAGCTGATGCTTCGCCTGGATTTAGGCGTTGCGGTTGCCCCCGACAGCGTTGCCACCTCGGTGTCCGACGATATCGTCATCGTGCCGACGCGCGGAAACTGGCCCACAATCGAGCTTGCCTGGGCCTACCTGGTTTCGAACCGCAATGCCGCCTTGCGCGCGTTCATCGGGTTCCTCGAACAAGATACGGCATTTGACCAGCAAGAATAAACAACGCTTATCGCTGTATCTCAAATGGATAGTGGCCTTGGCGCACTCCCGTGCCTATGCTTCTTTTTATCGTGCGGCAGGGGACTGCACGACTCATGCATGAAAGGGGACATCATGGATTCAACGGGAACCATCACGCGTCGCAATTTTGTGGCTGCGGCCGGTGTGGCTGCAGCTTTCGCTGCGGGTGCGCCCACGCTTGCCCGGGCCGACGAGGCGGCTGAGATCAAGGCCGGCACGCCCGACGAGACCGTCGATGCCGACATCGTCATCGTGGGCGCGGGCTGCACCGGTATGATGGCTGCATACGAGGCCGGCAAGGCGGGCGTCAAGAACATCTTGGTTGTGTCCAACTCGCAGGGCGCGCTCGACACGAACGGCTCCATGGTGAGCGGTACCTCCGCAGTGGAGACGAGCTACACCAAGGATGCCGGCGAGACCGAGACCATCGAGCAGATGTTTGAGCAGATGATCGACTTCGGCCATTGGACGATGAACGCGCGCCTGCTCAAGACCTGCACCGAGTACCTGCCGGGCAACGTTGAGGCTTATAACGAGATGGGCGTCGACTTCCAGCTTGGCGCCGACCGCGGCGGTTTCGGCTATCTCAACGTGCACCTGTTCACCACCGAGGACAAGGGTGCTGTGCTACAGCAGTACCTGGAGGACACCTTCGGCGTGCAGTTCCACTACGGCATGGAGCTTGTGGCCCCCGTTATGGACGGCGACAAGGTCGTGGGCGTGCAGTGCACCGACGCCGAGGGCAAGCTCGTCGAAATCGATGCCAAGGAGACGCTGCTCGCCTGCGGCGGTTACATCGACAACCCCGAGATGCTCGCCGAGACCTACGGTGACATGGACATCGTCGCATGCTCGGCCGGCCACAACGACGGCATGGGCATCAAGGTGGCCCAGGCGGCCGGCGCGTTCCGCGAGAGCGTGTACGGCCTGGGCATGAACGACATTTTCGGTTCGTCGGCCACGCTGGGCTTCAACATGTCCAACCAGCTGCTTGCCATCGCCTTTTACGGCGGCCTGCTCGTGAACGAGAACGGCGAGCGCTTCACGAACGAGTACATGGTTGCCCAGGAGTCCATGGGCGGCGGCGGCGAGTCACTGCTGCATGCCAAGCGCTACTACACCGTCATCAGCCAGAAGCTTGTCGACGAGCTCAAGACGCAGTCGTACTACTCCATCATCGGCGAGCCCGAGTACTGGCACTGCGGCGCCTTGCTCTACACAAACCCGATCGAGGACATTGATGACCTGCTGGCCGAGGCCGAGGACCTTGGCTGGGTCACCAAGGCGGCGAGCGTCGACGAGCTTGCGGAGAAGGCGGGGCTGCCCGGCCTGTCCGCGACGCTTGCCGAGTACAACGAGATGGCCGAGGCGGGCGAGGACACCATCTTCTACAAGAAGCCCGAGATGCTTCGTCCTATCGAGACTGACGGCGACCTGTACCTCATCGCCTACAACCCCGGCGCGTTCAACACGTTCGGTGGCTGCCGCACCGACAAGTACTGCCGTGCCCTGCGCGCCGATTTCAGCGTGGTCGAGGGCCTTTACATCGCCGGCACCGAGAACGGCAGCCTTTACAGCCGCCCGTACTACGAGGTTGGCGGCTCTTGCTCTGGCTTGGCCCTGAGCTCAGGTCGCCTTGCCGGCCAGCAGATGGCCGCCGCGGTGCTGGGGGAGTAAACTGAGCGCCATAGAGTCAGCGGTATAAAGTAGGGCTGACTTTCATGCAAGAGGGGCGGTTGTCCGTTGAGATGACCGACCCCTCATGCATATCTGGCTCATGTGCGCACTCGGGCACGAGATCTACTGCACAAGTGAAATACCTGCTAATGGGACAAAAGGAAAGAAAGGAAAACAGGGCCTGGGCAGAGCGCCCCTAGACGTCCGCAGCGTGTTCGGCTCGTTTCAGCATGGCTGTTTGCCTCGCGCCCAAGTCAGTCGCACCCCCTATGCCGGCCTCGTTTCGTCAGCCGCCTTGACCAGGAATTCCGTCGCCCCCTGCCCGCAAGGGCCGTCGTAGTAGGCAACGAAGCGCTTGTCGGCCAGGTAGCCGTGGACGAGGCCCAGGTATGCGTTGTCTTCTGGCTCGTTGCCCCAGCTCATGCCCACCCAGTGGCGGTGCATCCCTATGAGCTTGCGGGCTTCGGGGCCAGATGGGTTCTTGGCGGCCATCGCGCGCTTGAGCTGCTCGAGAATCGCGTCCTCAAGCTTCTTCATGTCGTTCCAGGCCGTGGGATCCATGTCCAGGATTCTCTCATGCATGGCATCGACCGCCGCGTCGCCATAGCGCTCGCGTGCCTCGGCCTCGTAGCGCAGCTCGTTTTGATGAACCGTGCGCCAGCGCTCAAGCTGGGGGAGCACGGCGCCCATGAGGGACACGGCCTCGTCGAGGGTCATGCCGGTGTTTTCTGCCAGGCGGGGCGCACAGTCCTCAATCATGGCGTCCATGGTGGTTTCGTAGGTGTAATGCCCCTGATCATAGCACCATTTGCAATAGCGGTCGGTTTTGTGGCCGGTCGCGTCGGTGCCGAACTCCTCGGGATTGAAGAGATACATACCGCAGCTCTCGCAATAGTGCTCGGGCATCTCGAGCAGGTGGGGGAGCGGCTCGCCGGTCACGGCGGCGATGAGCTTTAGCATGTCGATGCCCGGTGTGACCTCTCCGCGCTCCCAACGGCTCACAGCTTGCCGGGTGACGTAGAGTTTGGCGGCCAGCTCCTGCTGTGTGAGGTTGTGCTTATGTCGCAGCGCGACGAGCTTCTCGGCAAATGCCATGATGGGTCCTTCCTCCGTGCCCCTCGTGTTCATGGCGCTCAGTATGCGCGGTGCGACGCCGCATGCCAAGCAACCGCTCGTTGCGCGCTCGTCGTCCCCGGCTTGCCCAGGGTGTGGGTTTTCAGAAGCCCCATGCCCTGCGGGCCATCTCTGACGGCGGGGCATGGGGCTGAATCATGCGGATAGCGGGCCAGGTGAACGGGTTTTCGTGCCGGCTCGATCAGAGGCCTTTTCGATGGGTTCGAGAAGGTGGGGCATCCCGGCGTCGTGCCTGCATGCTGTCGTGAGGTGCAAGGCGGAGGAGTTTGCCGCTCAACCCCTTACTTGGGCGCCTGCCCGCAAGCGTCCAAGATGGCAAGCAAGATGGCATGACAGGACGCGGTGGCGCCGGCGACGGTGTCGACGTCGAGACTCTGCGCGGCCACGACCTCCTCGATGACGGTCTCCATGGCGGGGACGCCCACATAGGATGTTTCAGCGTAGTTGGATTGCTCGATGGAGGTAATCTGCCCGTTCTCGACGGTTACCGATGCGACCACGTCGCCAAACATGCCGCGTTGAGCCTCGGAGATATACGTGCCGTCGGCCATGGCGGCGGGCAGCTCCCCGGGAGTCCACTGCAGCACGACGTCGGCGACGTCGCCGTCTGTCTCAATCGTTCCCGTCAAGTCACCGATGTACTCGACGGCGCTGCGAGCTGCGACGCGGCCGGAGTTCACGTTGTTGCCGTTGCAGCCACCAGGCACGTTCATCGTGTACACGTTGGGCCACAGGTCGGCCGAGTCCACGCCCGCGCAGTACAAGCCGGGGATGACGGTCCAGTCGCTCCTGATGCACTCCATCTTGCGGCTTGTGCGCACGCCACCGAAGGTGACGCAGACGCTGATGCGCTGCTGGATGAAATAGAAGGGGCCCTCGTCCATGGCATGCAGGTACTGGGCGGGCTTGCCGAAGTCCGTGTCGGCGCCTGCTGCGCACATCTCGTTGTAGTGCTCGACGGTGGCCACGAGCGTCTCGGCCTTGATGGCGGGGATGGCGGCGCTCACCTTCTCGGCAAGCTCCTCGATGGTGTCGGCCACGAAGGCGTCGCCGTAGGGGTTCTGCGCGAAGCGGTCCTCAAGCTCGGCCATGTCGGTGTCGAAGTCGCGCACGGGGAACGCCATGGCGTGCATGTTGTCCTCAGCCTGCTTCTTCGTGAAGATGGAGTAGGTGTACTGCTGGTTGAGGGCGGGAATCTGCAGGGACAGGAAGTTGCCGTCGCCGGAGTTCTCGGCACAATAGCGCTCGCCGGTGGCCCCCACCCAGATGTTGTCACCGGAGTGGGAGGCAACGACCATGCCGTTGCCTGAGCCGTATGCGCCCACCTCGCCGCCGGGCAGGCCCGAGAGCGTGAGCATCTCGAGGGCGGAGAAACGGGCGACGTTGGAGGAGCCGCCCACCTCGAGCGCCATGGTGAGGGCGTCGCCGTCGAAACCAACGAACGGGCGGATGACCTGCTCCACATCGCACTCGCGCCCCTCGGCGATGTAGTCGTTGTTGTTGGCGAAGCCGCCGGTGCACATGATGACGGCCTTGCAGTTCACCTGAATGTAGTCGCCGTCGGAGCCGTCGGGGTTCTTGCGCTGGGCGATGACGCCCACCACCGCGCCGTCCTCGTCACAGATGAGCTTCTTGGCACGCGTGTTGTACACGAACTTGGCGCCGTTTTCCTCGGCCTTGGAGGTCATCTGCGGCGCATAGCTGTTCATGCCGCGGCCGCCCTCGAACCAGTGGAAGGTGGCGAACTCGGTGGAGTTGTGGTATGCGTCCACGGTGGGCATGAGGACGCCGCATTCCTCGGTGAGCCAGTCGATATTGGGGCCCGAGGCGTTCACCATGTCGAGCCACTTGAGGCCGTCCGCACGGTTGTGCGAGTACTCGAGCTCGCGGGCGATGACCTCGACGGGGTCGATGTGGATGCCGGCCTCCTCCTGCATCTTGGAGCCGACGCCGAAGACGCCCTCGGTGCCGCGCCCACCGCCGCCCGTGGTGGAGATGGCTTCAAGCGCGACGATGGACGCCCCTGCCTGAGCGGCAGTCACAGCTGCCGACAGGCCGGAGATGCCTGCGCCCACAACACAGACGTCGCAGGTGTATGTGCCAACGGGCTGTATATTGGCGGGCACGCCCAAGGCGATCTCCTCTGCCGAGGCCTCGTCCTTGGCTTCTTCTGCCAGGGCCGCGCCCGTCCCTGCGACGGCGCCCAGGGCCAGCGCGGCGGCCCCGCCTGCGACGAACCCCCTGCGGTTCATAGCGGTGTCCATGCCGTATGCCTCCTTTTTTGAAAGGGGAGGAAGCCGGTCCGCTTCCTCCCGATGTGCCTTGCGGTTTCTAGGCGATGCCTGCCAGCTTACAGGCCTCGCGCGCTGCGATGCGGCCGGAGTTCACGTTGTTGGCGTTGCAAGAGCCGCCGATGTTGATGGTGTAGGTCTCGCGGTACATCTTGCAGCCGTCAGTGCCGATGGCATAGAGGCCCACGATGGGCTTGCGGTCGGCGTCGAGC